>JBBDNC010000194.1:44707-54138 GCA_040877875.1 Balneolaceae bacterium
GAAACTGGAGCGACAGCCATTACTTTGCTCCGATCCCGATCGAAGAGATGCAGCGGAACAATCAGCTCGTGCAAAATCCGGGCTACTAACACTGTATAGTCAGAGACACAGGGCTTTTTACTCGCCTGTGTAATTCTCTGCAGGTTATTCAAATAAGCTGCCGTCTGGTTTAAAAGGCGGCAGCTTTTTTTTATAAACGAATTTAAAAAAACTTTTTTCATCAAAGGTGGATAAAAGCCATTTAATTACTACTTATCCTTTTCCTATTCCATTATATTAACTGAAAGAGTTAGCTGTAACAGAGTTATGAACAGGAGATCTTTTTACCTGTTTTCATGCGAATTCATCTGTATTAATCCGATAGCAACAAGTTTTATAACAAGAATATTCTATGAAGGGCATTCCTTTTTTGATCGTTGTCTTATTCTTTATAACGGGTCATGACTTCGGTAATGAAACCATACACACAACTTTACAAAAGCAAGGTCGGACGCAGGATTTTGAATCCTATACGGTAGAAATAACGGGTTCGGAAGCCGGAATAGAGATGACACCGGTTCCCGGCGGCACCTTCGCGATGGGGCCTATGGCAAATTCCAGTCCGGAGGTAAGAGTTGATGATTTCTGGATGGGAACCTATGAAATTACATGGGAACAATACGATCAATTTTCCAAGGAAGTTGTCAGCAACCTGTCAAATACGGTTCCGAACCAGGACGGTACTATAAAAATAACTGCCGATGCGATTTCACTTCCCACTCCACCCTATGTGGATATGAGTTTTGGTATGGGCAGGGATGGCTACCCGGCAATCAGTATGACCCATTATGCAGCCCTGATGTTTACGAAATGGCTCTCGGCCAAAACCGGAAATTTTTACCGGCTGCCGACTGAAGCCGAGTGGGAATATGCTTGCAGGGCAGGTTCGGATTCAGCCGACTATTTTGATGAAGGCTCGGAATCCCTGGACGATTACGAGTGGCACCGGGAAAACAGTGACGGATCCTATAACCGGGTGGGTATGAAAAAGCCGAATCCATTGGGTTTATACGATATGAAAGGTAATATTGCAGAGTGGACGATGGACCAGTACCTGGAGGATTATCAAGAACAACTGGAAGGAGATCCTGCGGATAACCCCTGGTTCAAGCCGACAGTACTTTATCCACGGTCAGTCCGCGGAGGATCCTGGAGGGATGCCCCGGAGGAAATTCATTGTGCAAAACGGCGGGGTTCCGATGAAAACTGGAAAATTCTGGACCCTCAATTTCCGAAAAGCATCTGGTGGCATACAAGTGCACCGTTTGTGGGGTTCAGGGTTGTCCGCCCGAAGGAAACTCCTTCCAGGGAGCAGATGGAAGAGTACTGGATTGAACCGATGGAAGACCTGTGAAGAATTGTAAGGAACGTGAGGCGATAGACAAAAGAAGTAGACATGAGACGTGAAACGGATAGATTCCCTTTTACGTCACGTGTTGAGATCAATATCAATGTTAAATTAAACGGAGACTCAAATGACTAAAAAAAAGGATAACGAAAAAAAAGGATTAACCCGGCGTGATTTTTTCAAACACGCCTCTATGGCTGCCGGTGGAGGATTACTCCTGGGGTCCCTGCCCATTGGAGCAAGTGCCAATGTAGCGGAAAGTGACCTGTTGAAAATTGCAGTTGTAGGATGTGGAGGCAGGGGAACCGGAGCAGTGAACCAGGCCTTGAGTTCGGGCGACGGTGTGCAGCTCGTGGCAATGGCAGACGCCTTCCGTGACCGGCTTGACGAGAGTTTTGAAAGGCTATCCAACCGATTTGGAGACACCGACAAAATCAACGTCCCCGAAGAGCATAAATTTACCGGCTTTGACGCCTATAAGAAAGCGATCGAACTGGCGGATGTCGTGATTTTGGCTACGACTCCCGGTTTCCGTCCCGAGCACTTTGAAACCGCAGTTAATGCCGGAAAGCACGTGTTTATGGAAAAACCGGTAGCTACGGATGTGGCCGGTGTCCGAAGAGTCCTGGCGGCAGGAAAGGTTGCCGAGCAAAAGGGGCTGAATGTAGTAGTCGGTCTGCAACGTCATTATCAGAATAATTATCGTGAAGTAGTGAAACGAGTTAAAAATTATGCAGTTGGAGATATTGTCTCCGGCCAGGTATACTGGAACAGCGGTGGAGTCTGGGTTCGTGAGCGTCAGCCGGACCAGACCGAAATGGAATATCAGATGCGCAACTGGTACTACTTTAACTGGCTGTGTGGAGATCATATTCTCGAACAGCATATCCATAATATTGATGTGGCCAACTGGTTTATCGGCGAATATCCGGAATCCGCCCAGGGAATGGGAGGCCGTGAGGTTCGTAACGGCAAAGACCACGGACAGATTTTCGACCATCACTTCGTGGAATACACCTATCCGAACGGAGCCGTAATTGCGAGCCAGTGTCGCCATCAGCCCAATACGATGAGCCGCGTGGATGAGGTTTTCCAGGGCACTCGCGGCACGGTCTATACCAACAGCGGGAATACCGGTGTGTTGCGAACCTACGGCGGACGAAGTATTTATGAACATGCGGGTGACGGGGATCCGAATCCCTATCAACAGGAGCACGATGAGTTGTTTGCCTCCATTCGAAAAGGCCGGGTCATTAATGACACCGAGCGGGGTGCCAAGAGTACGATGTCTGCAATTATCGGGCGGATGGCCACCTATTCGGGGAAAGTCATCCAGTGGGATGAAGCGATGAATTCCGACCACTACATGGTGCCGAATTCAAGTGAGTTGGGCTGGGATGTCAACCCGCCTGTGATGCCGGATGCGAATGGCAACTACCCGGTACCGGTTCCCGGTGAGACGGATGAGTTTTCACCTCTCACAGAATCCTGACAGGTATTTATGAAGACATTCCGCCCTCCTCCACCAGGCGGAGGAGGGAGATGTCACCCTGACGGACGACGAAGTGCAGGCTGGCGAAGGGAGTATTTCCTGACGAACGGCAGGATCCCTGAACCATGCTCAACAGGCTTTTTATTTGATTTTCTTGCATCGTTATCTTGCAAAAGGTGAAGGTGTATGGAAACGTACAAGAACTGCATCTTTTAACCCTTATTCCCTATCAACCTAAAACAAACCGTAACATGGACAGAAAAGATTTTCTAAAAAACAGTTTAATGGCCGGAACGGCACTGGCAACAGGCTCGGCGGCCGTCGGACGCAATTCCCGGGAAATGAAGGATTCGGAACTCTATCAGCAGCACGATTTTAAACTGAAATATTCGCCGAACTTCGGCACATTCCGGGCTCATGCGGGAAACGATCCGATCGACAATATTAAATTTATGGCGGATCTTGGATTTCGGGGACTGGAGGACAACGGCTTGAAAGGCCGTGAGGTTGACCTTCAGGAACGAATCGGGAAACAACTGGAAGAGTCCGGAATGCAGATGGGAGTATTTGTTGCCAATTCCATCAGTTGGAAC
The DNA here is from genome assembly GCA_040877875.1 of Balneolaceae bacterium. GTDB lineage: Bacteria > Bacteroidota > Rhodothermia > Balneolales > Balneolaceae > JBBDNC01. Next base: position 48,180 of record JBBDNC010000194.1, read on the forward strand.
GAACCCAACCTGGTATTGGCGGATGAAGATATTCGCAAACGGTTTCTGGATGAAATCCGGGAATCTGTAGAAGTGGCAAAGAGAGTTAACGCGACCTGGATGACTGTGGTTCCCGGGCATATTGACATGAGGCTTGAAAAAGATTTCCAGGAAGCAAATCTGATCGATATTTTAAAGCGGGCTTCTGAAATCCTTGAGCCCCACGGACTCGTGATGGTGCTTGAACCGTTGAATACCCTTCACAACCACCCCGGAATGATCTTAACCCATACAGCCCAGGCCTATAAGATCTGCAGAGCGGTGGGCAGCCCCTCCTGTAAAATCCTTTATGATGCTTATCACCAGGCGATTACAGAAGGAAATATGATCCCGAATATTGAAGCCGCCTGGGAAGAGATTCCCTATTTCCAGCTTGGAGACCATCCAGGCAGAAACGAACCCTACACCGGAGAGATCAATTACCGGAATATCTTCAAATTCCTGTACGAAAAAGGATTTGACGGGATTGTTGGAATGGAGCATGGAAAATCCGTCCCCGGTATTGAAGGAGAAAAACTACTTATTGAAGCTTATCTGAAAGCAGACGATTTCGAGGTTTAGAATCAGGATAAGAATTAAGAATAAGGGTAGAAGGATTAGACGGAAGACATTTTAATTAATCGGTTGAATGTGTTAGGGAGGGTTCTTAACGTTATCAATATCTGTCAAGGAGTTGGTTACAACCCACTGTCCTGTGATTCATTAACCATGTAAATATTTTGTCTTTCTCTTAATCAAGGTGTTCGTGCGGGCTAAAACATTTTTTCCGGTCAATTTATTACTATTTGCCCTGACGTTGGTATGGGGGGGGTGCAATTCTCAACCCGAACTTGAATGGGTGGAAGAGGACGGGTACCGGTGGGCAAACCTGCAAACCGGATGGCTGGGTTCAGACGGATTCAGGCAGCTTTCGTCAAATAAAACCGGGGTCAGTTTCAGGAATGATGTCAGGCAGGAACTCATGGAAAAAAACCGTCATTACCTCAACGGGTCAGGAGTTGCCGTTGCAGATGTTGATGGAGACGGGTGGGTCGATATCTATTTTGCAAGACTCGACGGACCCAATAAACTTTTCATAAATAATGGGAATTATCGTTTCGAAGATGTTACAGAGCAGGCCGGGGTGGCCCATGAAGGTTACAACTCTACAGGGGTTGCTTTTGCCGATGTGAACGGAAACGGCTACCCGGATCTTCTCGTCAGCTCCCTCTCGGATCAAAACGTCCTTTATATGAACGACGGTACGGGGTTGTTTACCCGGATGGAAAACAGCGGTCTGGGAGAAAGCAGTGGGGCTCATACTCTGGCCCTGGCCGACGTGAACGGGAATGGGTACCTGGATTTGTATATCACCAACTACCATACGCGTACGGTAAGAGACTTGTTCAGTGAGGAAGAACTCTCACTGGAAAATACGGTTGAAAGCGTAGAGGGTGAATTGCAGGTATTGCCTGAATTTAAAGAGTACTATACGATCATCGAAACGGCCGAGGGACCCTTTCGAAATGAAATCGGACAGAAGGATGAATTGTATTTTAACCGGGGCAACGGGAAATTTGAAAAGGTGGATGATCTGGAGCATTTTCTGGATGAGCGGGGGAATGAACGGGGCTTGTCGGAAGATTGGGGCCTGACAGCTACTTTCCGGGATGTAAACGATGACGGTTTGCCGGACCTGTATGTGGCCAATGATTTCTGGACGCCCGACCGGTTCTGGATCAACCGGGGGGATGGGGTCTTCAGGGCCATTCAAACCGAGTCCATCCGGAATATGAGCTATTCTTCAATGGGGGTGGATTTTTCGGACATCAACCGGGATGGATACCTTGATTTCACCGTAACCGAGATGCTGAGCCAGGAACATCAGCGCCGGCTGCGGCAGCATTCGGAAAATCAGGCGGAATATGAAGGGCGAACGATGCATAATCGTAACTCCGTATACCTGAACCGGGGAGATTCACGGTTCGGCGGACAAGATCCGACATTTGCTGAAATATCCTACTATAGCGGTCTCCACGCCAGCGAGTGGTCCTGGGCTACCTATTTTATGGATGTAGATCTGGACGGGTATGAGGATTTGATTGTGGCCACCGGAAACGCCTATGACTATCAGGATATGGATACTCAGATTGCAATGGGAGAAGGGTCAGCTGAAACAGGTATGCGGCAGGGAAGTGATATTACGAGATATCCCCTTTTGGAATCAAACAACAAGATTTTCAGGAATAACACGGATTTGACCTTTACCGATCAAAGCAAGGAGTGGGGTTTTGAAGAAAAGGATTTGTCCATGGGAATGGCTCTGGCAGATCTGAATAATGACGGAGCTCAGGATTTGATTATCAACCGCCTGAATGAGGAAGCAGCCATCTACGAAAACCGGACCCGGGCACCCCGAATCGCTGTGCGGTTGAAAGGCGAAGGCAGGAATACATTCGGGATTGGAGCTGAGGTCATACTGGAAGGCGGTTCCCGGCTACCGGAGCAACAGAAGCAGTTGACAGCCGGAGGGAATTATCTGTCGGGTTCACAGGCCCTGGTGGTTTTTGCCGCCGATGAGGAGTTTTCGGAACATGTGATTACCGTTGAATGGCCGAGTGGAAAAGTAAGCAGGGTCGGGGGAGTAGAAGCCAATCGTATCTATGAAATTGATGAATCGGGGGCTGTGTACGAGGAGGAATCGGAAAGCGGAGACCCATTGTCCGTCTCCCCTATTTTTGAAGATATTTCAGCTTTGCTGGGGCATCGTCACCATGAAAATGAGTATGATGATTTCAGATTTGCTCCACTTCTACCTCAAAAAATAAGCCGTCAGGGGCCGGGAGTTGCATGGGTGGATATAACCCGGGACGGAAGAGACGACCTGATCATCGGTTCCGGCAAGGGTGGAGAGCCCGCCCTATTTGAAAATCGGGGAGAAGGCCTTATGGAACCGATAGAAATGGATCCGATAACGTGGCAGGTTCCGGGTGATCAGACGGCGATATTAAGCTGGAGGGAAGAGGGTGAAACCCGTGTGGTGATGGGAAGTGCCAATTATGAACAGGGAAACTCGAAAGCAGCTTCCGCTTATATCTATTCGGTTGATGAGAACGGAAGTGTACGTCAGGATTCAATCCCGGGAATCCTGTCAGCCACCGGGCCCATCGCAGCGGCAGATGTCGACGGAAACGGGTATGTGGATCTGTTTATTGGGGGCAGGTTTAAACCGGGCCAATATCCCGTGGATGCCGATTCACGGTTATTTCTAAATGACGGGGAGGAATTTGAGCTGGATACGATGAATTCAAAGACGTTTACGGAACTGGGACTGGTTACCGGTGCCGTATTTTCGGATCTGACCGGAAATGGCCGGCCGGATCTGTTGGTCAGTACCGAATGGGGATCCTTGCGTCTTTTTGAGAACAGGGCCGGCACGTTTGTAGAAGTCACGAGCGGGATGGGGCTGTCCCGGTATAAAGGTTGGTGGAAAGGTGTAACGACAGGAGATTTTACCGGAAACGGATTACCGGATATTGTGGCTGCGAATATCGGCTTGAATAGCCCCTACCAGCTTCATGACGGCGAGCCGATCAGAATTTATTTTGATGATTTGAATTGGGATGGGCGTCTCAATATTGTCGAAGCCTACTATGATGAAGAGGTAGGCGATTATGTGCCCAGGCGTAAACTCCATGACTTTGAATCGGTTAGAACCATTTTGCGTAATGTGCGGACTCATACCGAGTTTGCGAGATCATCCCTGGATCAAATCTTTGACCGTGATTTTGAAGACGTTCCATATAAAGAGATCAACACACTGGAGCATATGATTTTTATGAATACGGGGGAAGGTTTTGAAGCCCGCCCGCTTCCGGCAGATGCACAATTTTCCGCGGGCTTCCATGCCGGAGTGGCCGATGTGGAGAACAACGGGACGGAAGATCTGTTTTTAAGCCAGAATTACTTTTCTTTTCCCAGGCATATTCCACGTCTGGATGCCGGCCGGGGCTTGCTTTTGAAGGGGAACGGAGAGGGAAGTTTCACGGCTGCAGATGCCGTCGAGAGTGGCATCAGGATCCATGGAGAACAGCGTGGTGCAGCCTTCGGGGATATGAATGCCGACGGAAGGGCAGACCTGGTCGTCAGCCAAAACAGCGGGCGGACAAAGCTCTTTCTGAATCAAACCGAAAGTGCAGGAATTCGTATCCGGCTGGAAGGTCCGTCAGGGAACCGGGATGCGATCGGTTCGAGCATAAGAGGGGTCTTTGAAGACGGAACGAAAGGTCCGCGGCGCGAGATCCAGGCAGGGGGAGGGTACTGGTCGCAGAGCTCAAAAATTCAGGTTTTGGGGGGAGACAAACCATTATCAGCCATAGAAGTAAAATGGTTCGACGGCCGGTCTGAAACGGTAGCGATTTCCGATCCCTCAGTCGGTGAACTCCTTATTGAATATATCGAGTAAATATTGCCGGCCTGTTTGACGAGTCTGCCTTACAGGAATGTTGATCCGTATTGGAACAAACAATTTATTTCCTCTCCAATCCGGATATCTCACGAAGTCAAAAAAATGTTGAGGACAAGGCGGAGAAAAGGTGATATTTGTAGGCTAATCCGGTTATTTCTGCAGATATTGACTGAATCCGTCGGTTTTTTGAATCTGAATGGAATCATTATTTGTATATACAAACCTTACTTCGATTTCCGGCAGTTTTTGGGCAAGCCAAATCCCCTTCTCCGGTCCGAGTACACTTAACGCCGATGCATAGCTGTCGGCAGTCATCCCGTTTGGAGCAAGAACGGTGACTGAGTGTTGTTGCGTGATTCCCAGGCCGGTTTGGGGATGGATGATGTGGGAATATCTGACTCCGTCGATTTCGAAAAACTGAAACAGATCCCCGGACGTGGCAATTGCCCGGTCGGAAACCAGAAGTTCGGTGTAGCGGGTCGTACCCTCACTGTCTACCGCAGGGATCACTACCCTCCACCCATCTTTGTTCGGGGGAGCCTCTCCGGCCCGGATATCTCCGCCTCCATCCACAAGTGCCGAAGGTATGCCATGCTGCCGGAGTATCTCCAGAGCTTCATCCGTGGCGTATCCTTTGGCAATTCCCCCCAAATCCAGTTGCATGCCCGGTTGAAGTAAATCGACCGACTTGTTTTTCTCATCCAGTTTTATGAACCGGTATCCGACGTGTTGGCCGGCTTCATCCAGCTCTGTTTTGGATGGAAGTTCAGGCAAAGACTGACGGTTCATCTCTCTCCATAGTTTGACATAGGGGCCGACGGTGACGTCGAAGGCGCCATTGGTTTTACTGGAGAGGTGTTTCGAGTATTGAAGGACTTCAAACAGGGAAGGGCTCACTGTTACAGCCCGACCGGAGCCGGAAGTCCGGGAAAGAACGTTCAGCTCGCTGTCCGGGAGGTAATCACTCATCATCGAGTTCAGCTCTTCAATCCGTTCAAATGCCGCCTCCGATGCCAATTCTGCAAGGGAATCTTTAGCCGCATACAGTACAATCCGGAAAAGAGTTCCCATATGGGGGGATTCGAATTCGTATCGTTGATTTGAACCGTGTGTCCGACCCGGATTTCCCGTTTCCGTTGGTTTTGTTTCATCGGATCCGCCATGTACAATTGGAGCAGCCGGGAATGCCATGGATTGAAATACGGTAGCCGAAGTTTCAACTGTGTTGTCTGGGCGACTCGAATAGAAAAGAAGTAGAATAAGTATCGGGCCAAATATCCTGGTTGGCAGAAGATTAGAAGAGTTCATTAAAGTATTTAATCATTAAAATTCTTTGGTTTCAAAAGTAAGATTTTCATGGATCAAATGTGATTTGTGTCTCTGGTTTAGTGAATGTAACTTCAGGTAATGTTGTACTTTTAGAAGGCTTTGCAAAATCACTGCGTGTTCAAAAAATGAGCGTCTTTTTGCCCA
>JBBDNC010000195.1:0-2022 GCA_040877875.1 Balneolaceae bacterium
TTTGCAAGTGGAAATGTGAGTGGTGCTGCAGAAAGTTCTGCAGGAGGATTAGTTGGTAAAAATTTTGAAGACGGCAATATAGATCAATCATATTCTGTAGGACAAGTAATTAACCGCGAAGATTACCCAGGCGGAGGTGGTATAGTTGGTATTAATCATGGAGAGATTGAAGGTAGTTATTGGGATATTGAATCATCTGGAAAGACTGTGGGAATTTATGAGGGAGATTCAACTGGAACAGAAGGGTTAACTACTGATCAAATGACTGGGAATAACGCAGAAGCAAACATGGATAAATTCGATTTTGTTAATATCTGGAGAACTACTTCAAGCTATCCGATACTGTGGTGGGAGGAAGATTAAATAATTTATTTATTGCAATTTGCAATCTAACGTTATCCAAACTTTTCCTCGCATCCCTTGTTATCTTCATTTTATTGATATTTTTGTCGAGGGTGTCACGAGTATTCCCCACCCCGGGGTCAATAGTATTCCCCAGGCAGGGTCATTAGTATTCCCCACCTTCTCAATCGGTTTGATATACTGCGGTGCATGCATGACCCTGACGCCAACCCACGCCACGTGCCGTTGCTGTGGCCGGCCAATGCTCATTGTGGTAACCATCCCACGGGGTTGTGCGAATCAATCACATGTTTATTCATTTTACTATATTGATTTCAAATAAATCATATGCCAACGACACTCAACATAAAACCCGACCTCATCAACTGGGCGATCTCCCGGGCGGGTTATGAGCATGAGGAGTTTTTTGAGAAGTTCCCACGGGCAGAGAGCTGGCTGGTGGAGGAAAAACAACCGACACTGCCACAACTTCGTGATTTTGCAAAGAAGGCACATGTTCCGTTCGGCTACTTGTTTCTACAGGAACCTCCAAAAGAGGAACTGCCAATCCCGTTTTTCAGAACCATAGGTGGAGAAACGGATCAGATTGGAGTGAACTTGAGGGATACAATCCTCAATCTTCAGCAGCGACAGGACTGGATCAGAGAGTACCTGATGGAACAGGGTGAAGAGCCATTAGGGTTCATCGGCCGTTTCACCCCTCAGGCTTCTATTGGCCAGGTAGCAGAAGACATAAGAGAAGCCCTTGGATTGGATAATCATTGGGCATCTGATTTTCCAAACTGGCAAAAGGCGTTGGATCACCTGGCGGAAAAAGTGGAAGAAGCCGGGATATTCATTGTCTTTAACAGTGTGGTAGATAACAATACGCACCGCCCCATTACGGTAGAAGAGTGTCGCGGTTTTGTACTGTGTGATGAAATTGCTCCGTTCATGTTTGTCAATTCTGCCGACAGTAAGTCTGCCCAAATGTTCACCATTGTTCACGAATTGGCTCATCTGTGGATTGGGGAAAGTGCCGGCTTTGATTTTCGCCAGCTCCAGCCTTACGCAAATGAAGTTGAAACCTTTTGTGATGCCGTGGCCGCTGAGTTTTTAGTTCCTGAAGATGACTTTAACTGGCAATGGGAACAGGTCAGAGATTTTGAAGAGTTGGCTAAATTTTTCAAAGTCAGCCAAATCGTCATTGGCCGCAGAGCTCTTGATACCGGGAAGATAAATCGTGAAGAATTTTTCGAATTTTACAATGAGCACATCACCAAATTTAAAAAATGGAAAGAAGACCGGGGTGATGGAGGTAATTTTTATGCCACACTTCGAAAACGATTGAATCCCCGTTTTTTCACAACGGTTCACCAGGCAGTGAAAGAGAGTAAACTGCTTTATAAGCATGCATATGAATTGACTGGGCTGAAAGGGAATACATATCAAAAAGCGGTTGAGGAATATAATCTGTAATGCCTGTTTATGTTCTCGATACCAATATTTTTATTCAGGCCCACAGAGTTACCTATCCCCTCGACGTAGCTACCAGCTTTTGGAATGCATTAAAGAAACTGGCTGAAGTTGAGAAAAAAGCATTATTCATTGCTCCATCTATTGTTGAGCAATTAACATCGCCAGGTTTGATCAGGTTGCTGATGGATCATCCCAATTCGA
>JBBDNC010000196.1:0-8349 GCA_040877875.1 Balneolaceae bacterium
TTCGCTCAGGCTTTGATATTGAACAAAACCCCTGGTTTTTCAAAGCCCTCTCTTAATTTCTTATCAGGTTATAGGAGGTTTTGCATCCGCCAGCCGGCGGACTGGCCTCAATCTTGACCAAAAATCGCTTCGCGTGCAAAAAATGAGCCTGGTTTTTCAAAGCTACCTTACAAGCCAAATTTACTCAGGTCCATCCCCGGCAGGCCACCCCCCGGAAGCATATCCTTATAAAACTCCTGCATTTTTTGTTTGCCGGCTTCTTCTGCCTTTTCGAGGGCTTTATTCACACCCGCCACTACAAGATCTTCCAGCATTTCTTTCTCTTCAGGATCTATTACATCTTTATCCACCTCAATAGAAATAACCTCCCGGTTGCCATTTGCTTTGACTTTGACCATTCCGCCGCCGGCTTCCGCTTCCACGGTAATCTCTGACAGACGATCCTGTGCTTCTTTCATTTTTTTCTGCATATCTGCAAATTTCCCGAACATATCTGCCATATTGGGTTGATCACTCATAATAAATTCAATCTTTATTCATCATTAATGTTAGTATTCCAACTCCGCTCCAAACAGCTCAACAAGTGTCCGGAGGTGCGGGTCCTTCTGTTGTAACTGCTTAAACTGTTCAAAAGTACTCATCGTTTCAGATTCCTTGCCAGTATCCCGTATCACCTTGCATTGAAACTGAAGTTTTACACCGATTACTTTCTTAAGCAAATCACTGAGAACCTGACGATTTTCAATCACCATTTTATGGGCAAATTCATTATCGACTGTCACATAAATCTCCCTGCCTTTTAATGACTGAACTTGTATTCGTTGCACCTGGTAATACAACATTTTAGGAGTCAAAGATTCCACTGCTTCCAGAAATTCCTCCCAATGGTCATGAACGTCCTGAACCCCTTTTAATTCCCGCTCTTTCTCCTTATTTGAGGGATCTTCACGTTTCGGAAGCTGCTTTCCATTTTCAGGAATTTGCATACTTTCCGACTTTCCCAATGAGGGTTCCCCATAAATATCGGGGTCCGGGGCCGGAGCTTTCGGTGATTCAGATTGGGCATCCAACCTTCGATTTGAACTCTCGGGTGCAGATTTTCGGCCGGTGCCAGAAGTGTCAATTTTCCCGGATGACCTGGTTTTTTCTTCAGGAGTAGATGGATCAGGCGTATCCACCTTTCCCTTTCCCGATCCCTGATCCAAGGCAGGGATATCCGCTCCGGTGGTCACCCCGGCAGTGGATCCTCCCTCACCGAAGTTTTTTTTTACTTCCTCAAGCTTCTCAAGCAATGAGTTTAACTCAACAGAGCGGTGCATGTGAATCAGTTTCAGCATCAGGATTTCAAAATGTACACGAGGCTGCTGAGCTTCTTTTAATTTAAACTGGGCTTCACTAACCAGATGAAGCATCCTCATCAAATCCTCATCTGTAAATTTGTTAGCCTGATCGATAAATTGTTGTTTTGTATCCTGAGTAACTTCAAGGAGAAGGTCACGGGTTGTATTTCGTGCCACATAAAGATTCCGCAAATGTTCCGTCAGAGAGACCAAAAACTCCTGGATATCCGTACCGGCTTGCAGCAATTCGTGGATTAATGACAGTCCAGCATGAGCGTCCCTCTCCTCTGCCGCCCGGATAAAGGAAAACAGATGATTTTTATCCACTACATTTAACGCCCGCAATAACTCCTGATATTCAATGACGTCACCACAAAACGCAATGGCCTGATCCATCAGGCCCAGCGCATCTCTCAATGCCCCATCTGCTCTTTTTGCAATCACATGCAGCGATTCTACATCAATTGTAATATTCTCTTTGACTGCAATTTCGCTTAACCGTTTTACAATTTCACCTACACTGATTCGCTTGAAATCAAACCGTTGCACCCTCGACAATATAGTCGGGAGGACTTTGTGGGGCTCGGTTGTCGCAAAAATGAAAATTGCATGAGCAGGGGGTTCTTCAAGGGTTTTCAGAAGAGCATTAAATGCTTCAGGGGTAAGCATGTGCACTTCATCAATAATAAAGATTTTGTACTTGCCATTCTGAGGGGGTACACGAATGACTTCTTTTAAAGAACGGACATCGTCGATTTTACGATTCGATGCCGCATCCATTTCAACAATATTCAATGTCTGATTAAGCGATTCTCCGTCAACTGCCTCATCAATTTCATTTACGGCTCTCGCCAAAACCCTTGCCATGGTAGTCTTCCCAACTCCGCGCGGCCCGCTGAACATATAAGCGTGAGACAGCCTATTCTGACGAATCGCATTTTTCAGGGTATTACTCACATGCTCCTGAGAAACGATATCATCAAATGTCTGGGGACGATAGGTTCGGGTAAGAGCCCTGTAATTTTGCTTCATTTGTACACTCGAAACCTGTGATTATGCATTTATACTGAAAAACACTCTTCAACAATGTACTAAAAATCAAAGATCATTTTGGAATCAATCTCTCCGATAATTCGCATAGATCGAATCTTAAATGAACTCTTCTTTTCAAAATTGTATTTTCGGTCATATCCCGTAAATTACAGGCGACAAACCCATGACTTTGAACCATTCATGATTCCAATCATCAGGCAACTGTATATCACGGCTGTTAGTACTCTTGTACTCTTGTCAATCGTACAAGCTAAGCAAACCGATCGGTTTGAGCAGGGATTGCTTGCCGAATTCAGGGGAGAATATGAGCAGGCATTAACCATCTGGGGAAATGCAAAAAATGAGCTGGACGATGCTGACTCCAGGATCGGGTTTGAATATATTCGTCTCGCTACCGAACAGGAGATGAAGGAGTATTATCAACAGGCTTCCGAGATGTATTATTGGGCATTGACAGCTCCCTTAAACGGAGTAAACCGGGCAGCTATCCGTCAGGAAATCGAACGCCTGCGGCCGATCATCGGACATGGAATTTACAGACAGTGGGTTAGCTGGTGGGAAGACCGCAATCCCAACCTCTCTCGTGAGCTCCGGGGTTTTTGGGTACAACTGAATCCGACTCCTTCCTATTTATATAATGAACGACTCATTGAGCATTGGGAGCGAATTGCCTATTCGCGAAGAAATTTTGTCAAAAACAGAAACTCTCCATACACGACTGACGACCGTGCCATGATTTATGTCCGGTATGGAGAACCTGACCGCAGCAAGGCAGGGGTCTTCACCGTCGATAATCAAAATATTGGACACTGGTTGAGCCAGCAATTTGAACATCAGCAGGTTGAAGATCCGGATCCGGAGTCCGGCGAAATCGTCTATCCCAACCTTGAAAATGAAGATTCCCAATCATTTTCCCGGCTCGAAAACTATATCTTCCAGTTTCATGAATACCCCGAATATGAAATTTGGATCTACGATCAAATCACACCAAATAGCCATCAAAACACTCCCCTGATTTTCATTTTCGGTACCGAAGTAGAAACGGGAAAATATTATCGACAAAAGAGTATTGACGATTTTATACCTGAAAGAGCCTTTCTAAGTGACAAAAGAGCCTTGAATATCCAATCGGAATTTGTCCGCGAAGGGCTTACACCGGCTCTCATCCTTCAGATGTTGTATTACGAACAGTTGATTTCCGTTGACTCCTATTTTGAACAGCGTCTGAACTCCCTTAGAAGTGCATTCATTGAACAGGGCCCCCTGGCCTATGCCTCTCTCGATTTAGCTATGAGATCGCAAAACCGTGAACTGCTTGACATTAGAATTTCCGAGGCGCCCCGTCACATTTCAAATCTTGACCAACTCATTCCCCGAATACCGCTACAAATCTATCAATACCGCCTGCTCGATGAAGATAATCACCCCTATATGATTACTTTTGTAGAAAGTGATCCTGCTGAAGTTCTTCATTCGGATATTCAAAATAATAGAAAATGGATCACAAATCCCGGTGATGAGCCAGTTTCGGATGAAACCGGCCAGGTAAGCAAAAATCTGATAGACTCGGTTTATAGTATCCGACATTCCTTTCAGGTATATGATAAGAATTGGAATTTGAAAAACCGGTTTGACCACTCACCGGCATTACTGCCGAGTCAGTTATCAGAAGGAAGCCTCTTGTCATCGACTTTTGAACTCTCGCATGAAGAACAGTTATTTCAGTCGGCTTCCGTTGAACTTCTGAACACGCATCCCGACAAGCATGAAATACCACAATCTCTTTTTCCTGACGAACTTCGGGGAATTGGCAGCCTTCAATATCAACAGCCAATGCCTCTGGAAAATAAAGCCGGAAGTCTGGAAGTAGGAGATTTGATCCTCGGGTATCGGGATGAGGTTCCGGAAGAATACCCCTTCTCATTTCGCGTAGCGAACGACCAGACGATTCCAGGGGACGAAAATCTGGTCCTCCACTTTGAGGTATATAACCTTGAGCCAAGAGAAGAGACTGGTTTTACCCACTTTCAACTGGCCTATCGTATTTATCCTGTATCGGATGCCGGAAAGGTACTGGAAAATCAGGAGCAGTTTTATCTTACACTCAACTTTGAAAGTGAATATCAACGGGTCATTGAAGACCTGGAAATACAGACAAGCTCACTCGAACAAGGCTTGTACGAACTTCAGGTATTTATACAGGATCTTGAAAATCAACAGGAACGCGACCGAAGGATCCGATTTGAAATTTACGGGGAGAAGGAGCAGTAAACAGAGTGTTAATTTGTTTGTCGGTGTACAGCTACCCATACGCCCCCGAAGGGTGCCGCATACAGAGATTACAAACCAAGAAGATCCGTCCTGGAAGCAGAACCATCACAAGATAGAAGGCATTCATTTGGTCATGTTACCTGTAAAAGTATTTTAATATGAAACTATGGTTCGGCTGATTCGTACACGGCTATGTGATGACCTCAAACAAAACATCATGGATATAGCTATAACGACTATATCCATACTCTGAAATGACCTCAGACCAAGAGCTTTCACCCTGAACGGCGAAAGCTCTTTTTTATAGATAAGACAGTAAAAAGAACTGTGATTCCAGTCTTATACTTTAATTCCCGCATCCATTTATTATCGGAAGCCGGAATGATGGATCGTTGAGATCAGGGAAAGATTCCCATTTGCTCATACATCAAACCCACTTTCTCAATTGAACTGATAAAAGCACCGGTTCGAAGATCCACATTGTGTTTTTTGCGCAGCTCATTGATTTCATTATAAGCCAGGATCATGGTTTCTTCAAGGCCTGAGTCGACAAGTTCCCATTCACCTGCTCCCTGGGCAAGATGGTTCAATTCTTTTTCAGTAAATTTTCGATCTGATATATTTTCAATAACCGAAAGAATTCTCCGATAACTCGATTCCTCAAACCGTTTCCCCAGGCGGCCGAATCGGACATGGGAAAGATTTTTCAGCCATTCAAAATAGGAAACCGTTACACCCCCTGCATTCAGGTAATTGTCAGGGATGATCAAAGCACCACGCTCTTTCAATAGCTCATGGGCTTCTGAGGTCGTCGGCCCGTTGGCTGCCTCTGCAATAATCTTTGCTTTAATACGGGAGGCATTATCGCTATTAATCTGATTCTCAAGAGCTGCGGGAATCAGGATATCACATTTTGCTTCCATGACAGCCGTGTTAGACTTTAATTCCCGGGTTCCCTCAAAACCTATAATGGATCCTGATTCCCTGCGAAACTCCATCAGTTTCTCCAGGTCGATCCCTTTTACATTGTAAATCGACCCTTCAATTTCAGCAACCCCAACAAGTTTGGCTCCCCCCTCAATCATATATTTAGCAGAGTGATATCCTACATTGCCCAGTCCCTGAACAACAAATGTCTTGCCTTCCAGGCCCGGGTCCAGGCCAAGCTTCTGCATATCTTCCTCGTTTTGACAGGCTTCACGGATCCCAAAATAGACTCCACGGCCGGTCGCTTCAGTCCGGCCTCGAATTCCTCCCTGAGAAATCGGTTTGCCGGTTACACAACCCTCGGCATTAATATCTGAGTTTAATTGCCGGAAAGTATCCAGAATCCAACCCATTTCCCTGGCACCTGTTCCATAATCAGGAGCCGGAACGTCCGAACTCGGACCGATAAAATTTTTCTTGATCAGCTCAAATGTATAGCGTCGGGTAATTCTTTCAATCTCATCATCGGAATATTGAGACTTATCAATTTTGATTCCCCCTTTTGCGCCCCCGAATGGAACATCAACAACAGCACACTTATAGCTCATCAACGCTGCAAGAGCCATCGTTTCATCTTCATTGACAGTCATGGCAAACCGAATTCCCCCTTTGGTCGGCATTTTATGATGACTGTGCTCTACCCGCCATCCCTTAATGACCTCGATCGAGCCATCATCCCTCTCCAGGGGAAATGTGATATGAAGTACGTCATTACAAATTTTTATCTGCGAGAGTAATCCTTTTGTAAATCTCGTATAGCCCGCTGCCTTGTCAAAGGCCTTGTTAACTTGTTCAAAAAATTTATATTCAGACATGAAATTTCCCCATAAATTTGATTAAAACAATTTTGACCTCTGCCCGAGAAATATCAGGATTGGTTATCTCGGCCCGCCGATTAAAAAATTCTTGTCGACACAATCGAATCATCTCTGGAAACGTCGTAAATATCAGTTTGATTTACAACCTTATTTCTGACCCTTTGTTCAGATCATCCTGAAATGCAATTTTCCAATCTTTCGGTGTTCCTGCAACATGACAGATGGCAATCCGGTTCAATACAATTTCTGTGTTTTCAGGAAAATCGACTTCCTCCGCCAGCCTCTTTTTTTCATTTTTTTTCAGGGTTCCGTAAACCAGACTGATATGCGGATTATAGAATTGCGCATCTTCTTCGCTCCGATTCATCTGACGAAAAACCATTTGACGAATGTCCAACAGCAGTCTGCTTTTTTTTAATTTTATATACAAACATCGATAGGGATGTTCTTCCCCGGAAATCTTTTCTGATTGCACCCGAAACGGTGCAAAACTTTGAGCAAGCTGTTCAGCTATTTGTTGAAGTGGCGTCAACTCAGTCTGCCCGATGACGGACGCCAGAGTTACATGAGGCTTGAAATCAGGAAAATCGACCTTTGTTCGTAAACGATTCATATTTATATGAACTCTCTCTTCGGTCACCGGGTCAGTCAACAGCCAATACACATATCCACTTAAAGAAGGAAGAGATTCCATTACAAAAGTTTTGGATGAATAAAGCTCGTTATCGGAGGATCACAAATGTGGGTACTCAGGATTTGGAGATATGGGTTTCATTCCCGTGTTGTGCATGAGTGCTGAAAATATTTACCAGAAATAGAAAAGACACCGTTCCGACGGCAGCAAATAGAAGTGCACCGAATAATTCCAGGTAGACGGCTGCCAAACCGATCAGTACGGACCCGATAACACCTCCTGTAAGGTTTCCGGCAAGATGCATTCCCCGTCGTCCCATAATCAAATCAATTATGTACCCGATTGCCAAACCAATTGAGATAAGCCAATAAATTGTAACTCCGTTTAATTCTTCCATGTGAACAGGTTGATAGTATCTGGTTGACGATTTCATGTAGATGCAAAAAGGTAAATAAAATTGTCATTTTAACCCTAATAAAAATTAATGTTTAACGCTACTTGGGCGATAAATAAATAAGTATTATTATTTGTGGCAGGTTGTTCACTCAAATGTTTTTCTACAGTCCCGGATAAGGAGTACCCAACGTGTTCAAATCGATATCGGCGAAAATCACCTGATCCACCTGCCGGTAGATCCACAAGTTTCAGCTTAAAAATTTCTCCTTTGTATGCAGAAACAGCTTCTATCTGTACCCAATGCATTTCAAGGCCTCTTTTTGATTTTCAACAAAAATCAGGAAGTGACAGACTGTGCACCTGAAAATAATATTTCAGATTTTCTCAACGCGTTTTCGAACGACCCGAGAGGTAAAACTCCGGTCGAATTATTTCCCCCGGGGGTTGACAGACAATTCTCGAAAGGATTTAAAAAATTATCTGATGGAAACAAGTCGGTAGAGTTCGGTTTTATTTCTTCCCAAAATTCAAAACAAACCAGGTATATCCGAGCCGTTCTGTCCGTGATTGATGAAAAAGATGGGGAGGGATTTCTCACTACTCTGACTGAAATCCTTGAAAAAAAAGCAAGTCAGGATGAATACGTTAAGTTCGAGCAGTATTTACTTCAGACGCTCATGAAAAACCATCCTGACAGTATTTACTTTAAAAATACTAAAAGTCAGTTTACGAGAATTAATCATGCATGTGCAAAAAAATTCAACTTAAACAAACACAGCGAAGCTACCGGCAAAACGGATTTTGATTTCTTTAGTTTCGAACATGCCGATAATGCCTATAAAGATGAGCA
>JBBDNC010000196.1:8449-11104 GCA_040877875.1 Balneolaceae bacterium
CGGATTTTGATTTCTTTAGTTTCGAACATGCCGATAATGCCTATAAAGATGAGCAACATATCATCAAAACTGGAGAACCCATTGTTGCCAAGGAAGAAAAAGAGGTCTATCCTGGCCTCGATGAAACGACGGTTAGATGGGTTACAACTACCAAGCTGCCACTTTATGATCAAAACAATGAAATTATAGGAACGTTTGGCATATCACGTGACATTACCGATTACAAAAAAGCTGAATCAGGAACTAACCGAACTTAACAGGTACAAAGACAAATTATTTTCTGTAATCGCTCATGATCTGAGAAATCCGGTAGCGGGGCTGGTGGGTCTCATGGATATGATCCATGATGAATTTGAATCGTTATCCGCAGAAAATTTATTTGAGTATCTGACAACTCTGAGAAGAAATTCCAAGAATACCTATAAATTGCTCGAAGACCTGCTTCAGTGGGCTCGCAGCCAATATGAACAACTGATCCTGGAACCCACTTTACTTAACATCGCTGATACAACTGATGAGGTAATTAACAACCTGGCAAATCAGGCTGGAGAAAAAGAAATTTCCCTGCAAAACAAAATCAGCGAAGATCTTTGGATCGAAGCTGATGAAAACATGTTAAAAACGATCCTTCGGAATTTAGTATCTAATGCCATAAAGTTCTCCTCTGCCGGAGATTCTGTCAAAATAAAAGCTGCCAAACGTCAGGAGGAGATCAGGATTTCTATCATAGATGAAGGGAAGGGAATTAAAAAAGAAAATCAGAACAAGATTCTGACAAAATCTGTCACTTATACCACCCGGGGGACAAACGGAGAGAAAGGATCGGGTCTTGGATTGGACCTTTGCCTGGATTTTGTTGAAAGACACGGAGGAGAACTCCAATTTGAAAGTGAGCCTGGAAAAGGAAGCACTTTTACTGTGATTCTCCCGGAAAAACAGGAAACTGAGGCCAAGGTCAACACTCCATAACACTGTCGGGAGTTGAGAGAAAGAGAGAGTCGTAAACCGAAAATCTGCCAAACTCCTTATACCCAATCATCAAAGTCGTGGATTTACAGCTCCGCTGAATATGGAGCCGAATGTATAGGAAAACCCGAAACTAACTCTGAAATCGTATGAGGTAGCTTGTTCCCTCTGCCCTAACAGCAGGTCTATATCATCCGGATCTCCGGCCGGCAGGGATATCTGGTCATTGATGGCTCTGTAGCGAGCATAAATATTGAATGAAAGATTTCGTGTAATTCGAATATTCAGAGATGGATTAATAGATACTCTGTTAATTGCAAAATCATGAAAGTAATTGGAAGCCCACAAACGGATATCAATTCTTCCCCAGGGTTGATCGTACCTTACACGGGTAGAGAGAACCTGTTGCAGGAGCGTTTCAGAATCCTTCTGAAAAATAGTGGTTTCAGCATATTCCCTATACGAAGGGGTAACCCTATATTGGATAAAAATTCTGCGTTCCTGAAAATCGGAATACGGATATACACTATATTCAAACGCCGGTGAAGCCTGAAATTCATAACGGGTATTTTCTCTCCGGGAATAGTCAAAACTTGAAAACACACCGACAGCAAAATGGTTCCCAATTCCATACACAACACTCCCGTCAAACTCAGCCCTGTCCCGGTTTACATGCCGGGTTCCCTCAGACAATTCAATGGTTCTGCGATTAGGCCTTCCTTCAACACTACTCCTTATTTTCCAATCGTGAGTGATACGTTCAGCAGAAATTCTGCTATCCAGTCCAAAGTTTGACTCAGTCTCTTCGACATCTACCGTAGATCCCAATCTGATATCAAATACCCAGCTATTCCACGGATCTTCCTGATTTTCATTAACAGGCTCTCCCGAAGGCTCATATAACACAGTTAAGTCGCCGGCAAGATCCGTGTTAGTAAGAAACGGGGTTAAACCAAGTTTAAGACGTCGAACCAGACCAAGACGTCTCTCATCCGAACTGTCAGTATTCAAACTGTGGTAAACCAGGGTGTCTCTTCTTGCAGAAAACGGCTCAATTCCCCTGAAATCCATTACGTACTCACGGCCGGTACCGGTCGAGGCATTCGTTATTCGAAGATAGATGTCCGCATCCTCCTGATCCCGAACATAGTTGACAAATTCAATATTCGTACGAATATAACTTCCATAACAATAGCCACTACAGTCCAAATAAACACTTGGGATCGATTGGCCAAGTGAAGGCCGAACAAGAATAAAATTCATCACACCAATGACCAGTAGTAAACTGAAACAGAATATTTTGTACAGCCTCATGCCAATGCTAAAAATTATACAAATTAAATTTTATAAATTTATTAAAAAATAAATTTATAATTAATATAAATGTTTTGCATGTTAAAGTATGTTAATAAAATGTTTTTATAATTATCGCTATCATAACAGTCAGATATAAAATCAGATACAGCCGAATCAAGTTCCCCTTACAGAGAGATCCTTCCAAACAGGCAGGTGTTTTACTGAAAAGCCGGGTTCTTAATTATTTCTTCGGAGAGGCAGGAAATGTGAATATCGCATTCTTTTTGATCGCTGAATTCAGTTTCTTCCGATACTCTTCTGCGGGTATTTCGATGCAGCCGAACTGTGCCAGGTGATCCATAAAAAATTGTGTATCCCAAAGTTCAAAACCAT
>JBBDNC010000197.1:0-6113 GCA_040877875.1 Balneolaceae bacterium
GCAACGGCCTTTTAAGCCGTGGGTCGTGGGTTCGAATCCCACCCGATTCACGCATATTTTTTCCTTAATATCTTCATTTTGACTCTCTCTTGATTAACCTCTATCGATTGACCTCGGTAGGGGTTATTTTTTTGTGCGGGATTTGTAAGCAGGGCCCGGCAACCCGAATTTAACCACTTTTATCAGGATATTTTGTTTAAAGAGGGAAATTGGATTAATTTGAGGGGGTATAAAATAAAGCAGTGAGTCTATGAACTACCAGATCTTTAACCCTTTACGGTGGAAAAAATCTTTTCTCATTTCCTTATTGGTCGCTTTTGTAGCGGTATGGTTTGCCTTTTTTGATACATATAGCCTGTATACCCGGTATCAACTGCACCAGCGTAAAGCAGATCTGGAGGAACGAACCGAGGAACTTCGCCGGGAAACCGAAGTGCTTGAACAGAAAATTGATGAACTCGAATCAAATCCGGAGCTTCTGGAAAAGATTGCCCGTGAAGAGTACGGGATGAGAAAGCCCGGTGAAACGGTTTATAAAATAAAAGAGAAGTAATTGTTATTTGGAGACTGACCCCTGTCTCAATTTTCTTATTTTATGCGACCTTACACAAAACTCATCATTAATATTTTCTATGATTGCAATCGGTATTGATCTCGGCGGCACAAACATCAAAGCCGCTCTTGTTGAAAAGAAAAAAGGTATCATTGAAAAACTGTCCATCCCTACCGAAGCCGATAAGGGAAAGGGTCACGTATTGGACCGTATCAAACTGGCGATTGACCAGCTTCTGGAAAAACGTAAAGACATTACACCGGTCGGGATAGGCATCGGCACTCCCGGAGTCGTCTCGCTGGACCACAGGATCGTAAGAAATCCCCCGAACCTCAAAGGATGGATCGAAGTCCATGTTGCCGAGGAAATGAAAGCACGCACGGGATTCGACTGCGTGATCGACAATGATGCAAACCTCGCGGCATTGGGAACTTCCCGCTTTGGAATCGGTAAGGATTTTGACAGTCTGATCATGATCACCCTTGGCACCGGTTTGGGAGGAGGTGTGGTCTTTAACCGGGAGTTGTTCCGCGGATCCACCGGCTCAGCCGCCGAACTCGGCCATGTCATCATTGATTATGACGGTCCTTATTCAAACAGTAATACACGCGGAGGGATAGAAGCCTACATCGGACAGCGGTTTCTGAGCCGGAATGCGGCCAAGACCATACAACAAAACCCGGATAATCCGTTATTTATTAAATTCAAGGACAATTTTGAACAGCTTGAACCGATAGATTTATATAATGCCGCCGAAGATGGAAATCAACTGGCAATAGATCTGCTTCGGAGTACCGGTGAAAAACTCGGTTATGCAATTGTAAACTATATACATGTTCTTGATATTCGAAAAATCGTGGTGAGTGGTGGGGTAGCTAACGCAGGTAAATGGATCCTGGAGCCGGCACGTGAAGCGGCTCTTTCATATTTAATGCCCCCTTTTCATGACGGCTTTGAAATACTCTATGAACCTCTTGGCAATGAAGTTGCACTTTACGGTGCGTCCAGTCTTGCCTTTGAAAAGCTGTAATTGAATCTTGCATGCAATGCGAGCAATCTGCATATTTTTTCATTTTAAAATACCTTTTGCTTGCCATCCTCTTTTTTGGGTTGCTTGTGGCAGAACGCTCGAATGCTCAAATTCCGACGGCTGATACAACCTCTGTGCAGCAGAGTAATGCACAGCCACCCGGAGGGGTTTCCCAGCGGCCGGGCTCAGCCCAGGCCAGCCGTGAAGCCACGGATGGTTCCGTCAACTTCAGTTCGCGTGATTCCCTTGTGTTTCAAATCCGGGGTGAACGCAGAGGGGTCTTATACGGTGCAGCAAATGTAACACAGGGGACCAATCAGCTTTCTGCCGGTCAAATTTCTTTGCTGCTGGATATCAATGAAGTCCACGCCCAGACGGACACACCGGAGGACTCCCTTTCGCATCCGGTTCTAAAACGGGAAGAACAGGAGTTGCGTAGTACCCGGATTCTGTTTAATTACGAAACCGAAAAGGGAAAATTTGATGCCGCACAGGTCCGGATTCAGGAAGGGCATCTCACAGGTAACAAAGTTAAAAATATATCCCGGTCTGAAGTATTCATTGAACAGGGCAAGTATTCCACCTGTCCGCCGACTCACATGTACTATTATCTGCAGGCCGACCGGATGAAGGTTGTGGATGAGGAGGAAATCTTCTTTACCAATGCCCGTCTCTACATCCTTGACATCCCCTATCCCATTATTTTCCCGTTCGGATATGTGCCCTCAGGGATTGAACAGCGTGAATCCGGCATGCTGGAACCCACCTATGCGTATCAGAACACCACACGGCGGGGCCTCGGGCTTCAAAATCTCGGGTGGTTTCAATATTTCAATGATTATATAACCGGCCAGACTTCCTTTGATGTCTATACGTCCGGATCGTTTTTTAATGAAACCCAAATGCAGTATCGGGTCACCAATCAGTTCGACGGGGGAATTACGATCGGGTACTCGAATGAAAGGGGGCTGGAACCGACAGACCCGGATTTTTCCGAAACGGTGAGCAAGAGGATTTCGATTCGCCATAACCAGCAATTTTCCCCCTACGCAAATCTCAGTGCAAATATCAATCTGAATACTTCCGATTATTTCCGTAGGAATTCCTATGATATTGACGAGCGGGCTCAAACCAGTAGTTCCTCCAGCATTTCCTATCGCTACCGCCATCCGGAAAACACGTATAATTTTAATGTATCCACCCGCCTGAATCAACAATACAGTACGAATACCACCCGTTTGAGCGGCCCGGAAGCGAGTTTCAGCCTGCGCCAACTCACTCCGTTCGAAAACACTTCAGGAAGTACCCAGCAATCGCGCTGGTACGAAACCATTTCGATCGGGTACAGCAACAACTTCAAATCTGAATACCAATTCAGGCCGATCGACCAGGACAGTGCCTCGGTCAACTGGCTCGATGCCTTGATGGACCCCACCCTGCATCGGGAAGCCACCGGCGAAGACGAACACATCCAGCTTGGGCTGCGTCACCAGGGCCAAATCTCAGTCAGTCGTCTCGTCCCCAGCCAGTTTCTGAATGTGAGTGCAAATGCAAGTTTAAACGAATACTGGTACCCTTCATCCATTCGGAAGAATTTTAATGAAGAAGAAAACGAGGTCGAAACCGAACGGATTCAGGGCATTACGACCGGACGGGACTTCACAACCAGTCTGAATTTTTCGACGACTCTGTATGGGATCTCGCAGATGAAAATCGGGAGCCTGGAAGGATTCAGGCATACTCTCCGGCCTTCCATCGGGTTCTCGTACCGGCCGGATTTCAGTGATGATAGGTGGGGGTATTATCGGGAAGTTCAAACGGACACGACAGACAGATCACAGCGTTATTCGATATTTGAGGATGGAGTTTACGGCGGACCCGGGCGCGGGGAGCAGCAAAATATCAATTTTAACCTCAATAATATTTTCGAAACCAAACAGGTGAAACGTGATTCCACGGGTGAGGTACAAAGTGAAAACCTTCGGATCATTGACAATTTCAGTATCTCTACCAATTATAATCTGGCGGCCGACAGTTTGAATTTCGGACAGGTCCGGGCTTCTCTTTCTTCAAGAGTGATCGAGAATCTCTCCATTAATATGTCAGCCAGCTATTCATTCTACGCCCGTGGCGAAAACGGCCGGGAAATCAATCGTTTTATCTGGCAGGAATCTGGAAAATTTCTTCAGCCCCTGAACTATTCCGTTAGCCTCAGTTCTCAGTTCAGGGGGGGCGGACGGGGGGGAATGGGCCAGGTTCGAACCCCAGTTTACCAGTCCTACGATCCTCTAGATCAGGCTTTTTTCAGTCCCGTGGACAGCCGCTTTAACCAGGTTCCCGTACAGGATTTTTCTAGCACCTGGCGGTTCGGATTAAATTTCAGCTACCAATGGAGATCCCGTCCGGGTCGGTCGGCCCAACAAAGCGCTATTCTCAACGTGAACAACATTCAGTTTAACCTGACTCCAAAATGGTCTTTTAATACCCGGCTCGGCTATGACTTTATTGAACAGGAACTGACTCCGTCCCAATTCGCCCTCAACCGGCAAATGGAATGCTGGACGCTCAGTTTTCAGTTCAATCCCTTCGGCGACTTCCAATACTATTTTTTCCGCCTGCGGATCAACAGCGGACAAATACAAAGTATTTTCCAGAAGCTCCCGCTTCTGAACAATCTCGAAAGGAGTTCTTCACCCTCCGGCAGGTCTCCCAGGTTTTAAAAAGTAAAATCATCTGCCGAAACCGGCTTCAACCCTCTTCCCGTTCCTTATCAAATCTTTTATCGAGGTACCGGACGATATATTTTCCAAAAATGTCGAACTCCAGGTTCACCCGGTCTCCTTCCTGTTTACTCTTTAAATTGGTGTGATTCCATGTATACGGAATCACGGCAACCGTAAATTCACTCCTCTCCTCTCTCGCAACCGTCATGCTGATTCCGTCGATGGCGATACTGCCACGGCCTACGATATATGGAATATACTGTTCGGGATAACTCACGGTCACCAGCCGGTCATGGTCTTTTATTTGTTCGATCGATTTGATCGTCGCAACGGTATCGACATGCCCCTGAACAATATGCCCTTCAATGGCTTTTTGCAGGGTCAGGGACCTTTCCAGGTTGACAGGGTCTCCCTCCTTCAGGTCTCCCAGTGTTGTTTTACGAAGAGTCTCATCCACGCATTGCACCCTGAAAAAGTTTGAAGAAAGCTCTACAACGGTTAGACAGACCCCGTTTACACTGATACTTTCATCTTCATGGGTATCGGCCGAAAACGTACTCCCGATTTGTAATTCGCATCCTCCGGGCATGTCGGTGACTGCCTGGATTTTACCAACCTCGGAGATAATCCCTGTAAACATTGTATGATTGTTTGGTTTTGTATAGAGTGCAGGTTAACTCAGGTAGGCGGTCAACAGCATATCTTCGCCCACGCGGGTCCAGTCAATCGACTTAAAAGTAATAATTTCTTCCATTCGGTTGATTCCCAAACCGAGAATGGACCGCGTTCCGCCCCCCAAAATTTTAGGAGCCATAAATAGTTCCAGTTTGTCCACCAGTCCTTCCTTCAGCATAGCTGTAGAGAGAATCTGCCCTCCCTCCACGAGGACCGAAGTAATCCCTTCTTTTCCAAGAGCCTTCAAAGCAGCTCTCAGGTCAGAGTGGCCGTCTTTTTCCGGGACCAAAATCACCCTTCCCCGAAAATAGTTCGGTTTCATAATTTTCAGCATAGGGTCTGCATCAGTAGCTGCCCGGTCCCGGTTGTGGGTGATGATCATTGTTTTCTCTTCATATTGATCCGAAAACAGATTCAAATCACGAGACAGTTCAAAGGGTCCGTCGATCACAATACGGTGAGGCTGGCGCCCTTCTGCGTGGCGGACGGTTAAAGAGGGATTATCCAGATCGACTGTGTTTCTTCCCACCAACACGGCATCATACCTGCTTCTCCACTGGTGAACTCGGGTTCTGGACTCGTGCCCGGTAATCCACCTGGAATCACCATTGGGAGCCGCAATGTATCCATCAGCCGTCTGTGCAATTTTCAGAGTCACAAACGGCAGGCCGAATTCCGTGAAGTGTAAATAAAATTCATTCAGTTTTTCCGCTTCCTTTTTCAACAGGCCGGTATCCACCTGAATCCCTTTCTTTTTCAGATATTTCAACCCTTTCCCGTCGACATTGGGATTCGGATCTTTCATAGCTGTCACGACCCGTTTAACCGGGAGGTCTGCAATCATTTCACAACAGGGGGGCGTCTTGCCATGGTGGGAACACGGTTCCAGTGTCACATAAACCGTAGAATCTTCAAGGGCCGATTCGTTTTCAACAGACTGAAGGGCATTATGCTCGGCATGAGGTTTTCCATAACGCTCATGAAACCCTTCACCGATCACATCCCCGGATTTCGAGACAATCACACAGCCGACCATGGGATTGGGGGAAACATATCCTTCACCTTTACGGGCGAGATTCAACGCCCGCTGCATCCAAATTTTGTCATTTTCAGAAAAAGACATGGGACATAC
>JBBDNC010000197.1:6213-11088 GCA_040877875.1 Balneolaceae bacterium
TTCAGTTCATCCAGCCAAACCTGGTTGAACTGGGTGAATTTTTGCTGCTCGATTTGCTGACGAAGGGTTTGACGGGTCTGGTCTGTCATGTTTTCCGGATTTGCAATTTCAAGTTCTTCAACCCTGACGACAAACGCCGCATTATTTCCTTCAAGTACTCCGGATAAATCTCCCTGTTCCAGTCCGAAAATGGATCCGATAATCCCGGGTTCCCGGCCTGCACCGGAAATATTATTTGCGCCCATGCGAATATTCAAGGCTTCCTGGATCTCGTGGCCTGAAGCTTCCGCAAGGGCCTCCAGATCCGGATCAGACTGCTGATTCAGCAATTCAGCCGCTCGTTGAACGGTTATTTCTTTTCTTTTCAGATTTCTAACTGCATTTTCAATTTGTCCGCGTACTTCTTCAAAAGGCCGGGCACCGGCTGAAATTCTTTCCTGAAGTTCAGCCACTACAAATACATCGTTTAATTCTATGGGGTCTGAGATGCTGCCGGTACTCATGCGTTCGAGCTGGTTCACCAGGGAGCGGGCATTTCCAAGTCCGGGCACCGTCGGATTCCCCCGGGTAGCCGTGGCCTGCCGCACCTCAAGTTCCTGTGTGTCCGCTTCACTCATAAATCCATCTTCATGGGCAAAAAAGCTGAACTCATCCGCTTCTTCGGCACGACGGTCAACCGTAGCAATCGGATCGGCAACAACGTTGAAAGAGAGTACAGCAAATTTAACTTCATCACCCTGGCGTTCCACCAGTTTAAATGCATGGGGATCGCCGTTAATCATATGCACCTCACTCACTTCGCCTTCTTCAAGTTCCAGAACCGGCCGATACTCGTCCCGGATTTCATTTGCAGATACAAAGGAATCCCGAAAGGGAACGGCAGACTGATATCTTTGAAGAAAGCCTGCGGGATCTTCGGTATCCCTGAAAGCCGGGATCAGTTCTTCGATGTCTGCCACTGTCCGCAGGGTATCTTCGCGGGTTGGAGATTTATCAAACGACACATAACGGAACCTGTAGGTTTCTTCCCGTTGATACTGATCCCGATGGTTCTGATAATAATCCCGGAGTTCACTGTCGGTGATCTGGATTTCCTCATCCGTAATCGAAGCGTAGGGGAAACGCACATAGCGGATGTCAGCAAAACTGTTTTGATGGATATATCGTTGTTCAACTTCAGTACGGCTGACACGCAGGCCGCTCATAATAAAATTTGAAAACTTCTGCTGGCGGCGATTCTGACGCAGTTGCTGCTCGATCATCATCCAAATCTCACGATTCTCCGGGGCTTCAATGGCTGCGCGAAGGGCCACCCGGTCGATATTCCCCTCTTCATCCTGAAATTGCTGCCGTATAAACGGGTCGGGATTCTCGCCGGTCACCATCTCCACCAGTTCCTCATCCGAAACATGGATTCCGAGTTGTTCCATTTTTTGTGCCATCAGCTTTTCAGCCACCAGATCATTCCATGCACGTTCATCAAAACCGGATCGCATCCCCTGTGGAAGCGGAGCATCGGACTGTTGATTATACTGGTCCACATAATAACTGACCCTGTTGTTAAACTCTTCCAGGGAGATGGGATCTCCGTTTACCGCGCCAAGATTTCGAGGCCCTCCGGCCATAGCGTCAAATACCTGTGTGTCCTGTAACACCCATAAAATTCCAAACGAGAAAATCAGCGTCCATAAAATAATGGGGGTGCTATTTCTCATTTTTTCCATTGTACCCATGGGAAAACCTCTGCTAAACTCTTATTTGATTAAAAAAAATATTAAATTTGTCGAGTGTCTGAATCCTGCAAATATACAAGAAGCCATTGCTAAGAGCAATGATTCTGAACTGTGTTCGACAGCTTCACTGATCAAAGGCCCCTTTGTAATTTCCGTAACATTTATTCAACGTCCGAACGGCCCCTTCATTTTATCCAGGCTGATTCACAACTCGCCTTGCATACAACCAAATTTCCTGGTGCATAATCCAGGTTAGAAAATTTCGATCAGCTTCATATGCCTGAGAAACCGGCGCGGGTTATCGTTGAAATTGCGAAGCAGTTCCTTGATTTCGACAGACAGGCTATCGGTATTATGATAAAGAGAGGGGTCGTTAACCAATAATCCAAGTGTACCTTCCCCGTCATTAATTTTTGTAAGGATTCGATTCAGTTGATCCAGAGTTTGATCGAGTTCCATACTTCTTTTATTCAGCTCTTGAATGGTTTGATCAAGGTTGGTCAAGAGGCTGTCAACCCGGGGCCGGCTGTCCGTTGCCAGTGTATCGAGTTGACTCATCACCCGGTTGGCAGATGAAAGAGTCTGATTCAGGTCCTGCTGACGGGATTCCAGCACTTCGGACAGGCTTCGGGTTACCGACTCAACATGCCGGAGGGACTCTCCGAAATTATTTTTACTGTCCTCGTCAAGTGTCTCATTCAACTGAAACAGAAACCGGTTCAGTTCAGTAAAAGAATCAGAGATATTGTCTCCCAGCTCCTGTCCTTTTTCGGCCAGAGTTTCCATCATTGTGTCCTCATAACGGCCTTCGATCTCTCCGCCATAGGTAACATACTCGTTGGAATCCCCCCTTTCGATCACAATGGCTTTCCCGTCAATCAAACCGATAGACGTCAAATGGGCAATCGACCCCTTCGGGATCTGAACATCCAGCTCGATGGCCATGACCACCTGTACGGTATTGTCAGGCTGCAGGGAAATTCTCCGTACCGAACCGATCTTTACGCCATTCATATAGATGACACTGCCGCTGCTCAAACCGTCCACCCGGTCAAAGTTCGAAATAATTTCATTCGACTGCCGAAAGATGGGAGCATCACTCATATAGCGAAATCCGGCATAGGCAACTATCACGGCAAGAAGTACTGTCAATCCGATTTTTGTCTCGTTACTTAAATTCAAAAGTTCCTTCTCCTTAATGTTTGTTGAACGTCTGATCCGGCATAATTCATCATGAACAGCATAAATTACAACCCTTTACAATTTAATTAAATAATAATTATTTATACGTAATCGGTCACCCGGCCTCATCGAAAGTGATCCATTACCTTAATTGATATTCACTGGCAGTGATAAAATGAATCAGGTCTTCCTGTTCACTTACCTTCAATTCTTGGATTGTTCCAAACCAACTTAATTTCTGACGGTTCAAAAACGCAACTTTATCTGCAATTTCAAGTACGCTGTGCATATCATGCGTCACAACAATGGAGGTAATTTTCAGAGTATCGGCCATGGTCACAATCAATGAATTAATCTCTTCGGCCGTCTCCGGATCCAGTCCCGAGGTAGGTTCATCGTACATCAGGCAATCCGGTTTTAATATAATGGCACGGGCAATCCCGACCCGTTTGCGCATGCCCCCCGATAGTTCCGACGTTTCCTTATGCATCGCATCTTCCAGCCCCACCATTTCCAGGGCTTCCTCAACATTTCGCTGGATCTCTTCTTCCGTTTTCTTTGTAAAATACCGAAGGGGAAAAGCGACATTCTCGAAGGTATTGATGGAGTCGAACAACGCCGAGCCCTGGAACAGGACTCCAAACCGTTGTCTCATCTTCCGGATTTTAACATACTCCTGTTGATGGATATTTGCCCCCTCGATCAAAACTTCGCCGGAATCCGGACGGAGCAGGGCATTGATATGCTTCATCAATACGGACTTCCCGCATCCGGAACGGCCGATAATGGCCACCGTTTCCCCTTCCAGAATTTCGAACGAGACATTTTCCCAAACCAGGGTCTCACCGAAACTTTTTGTTAAATTTCTGATTTTAATCATCGGATCAATAAAACCGGATTAAACTTACAAGATGATGGCAGCAAGCAGGAAGTCGGCCAGCAGTACGTAAATACAACTCAGAACCGTAGCCTGGGTTGTGCTTTTACCGACTCCTTCGGCCCCTCCACTCGCAAAATACCCTTTGTAACACGAAATGGAAGTGATTACAAAACCGAAGACGAACGACTTGACAAACCCGAACAACACGTCCCACGGATAAAAATACAGCCTCGCTCCTTTTAAAAAGTCAGCCGCCGGCAGGGCCCCGGAAGTGACCCCTGCAATAATACCTCCTCCGATCCCGAAAATAGAAGCGACGATATAAAGTACAGGGAACATCAGCAGACCCGCCAATACACGTGGTACCACCAGGAATGTTACGGAGTTGAATCCCATAGACTCCAGTGCATCCACTTGTTCACTTACACGCATGGTTCCCAATTCTGTTGCAATCCGGGCTCCGACTTTACCGGCAAGGACAAGGCTGGAGATCACGGCAGCCAACTCAATCAGGATCGATTCGGAGACGATCGCCCCGATCGTCGACAACGGGATAAAGGAGAATTCAAGCTGGTATGCGGTTTGCAGGGTCAGCACGGCACCTGTAAAAACCCCCGTAAGCATAATAATACCCAGTGAATCGTATCCGACCTTCACCAGCTCATGTAAAAGGTTCTTACGATAGGAGCTGACTTCCGTTGCAGATCGTAATGCCTGGTAGAGCAGGGTACTGTATTTTCCCAATTCCTGAAATGCGTACATATCCGTATTAAGTAAAATCGAAGAGTGTCAATTCTGTAATAAGAAAGTTAGGGTTTGTCAGCAATTATTTGAAAAAATTAAAGAAACCTTTTTCAAACGTCTTTTGCCTGTCAATTAGCGTTATATTTTGACTATATTACAAAAGATTTTGTCCAATTGAGATCTAATTCAGTCTATTTTTAAATTAGGTGTCAGGTAACAAGCTTATTTACAACATCAGAGTCTCATTTCAAGGTTGCAGATATTCTAAGAGGGCTTTGAATAACCAGGGGTTTTGTTCAATATCAAAGCCTAAGCGAATTCGGAACCGCAGTTTAT
>JBBDNC010000198.1:0-11004 GCA_040877875.1 Balneolaceae bacterium
ACGCTGATCGTCGTGGCACGGAACAACGACTCCCCGAAAGTGTTCCGGGTCCGGGGTGAAGGAGGACAGAACCGGCCTTGACCTTGAACAAAATCCCAAGTTTTGCAAAGCCTCCTGTAAATGACAGGTTTGTAAAGCCTTTAAGTGAGCATGTATTTTAAAAGAATTAATTCTATATTCGTTTTTATAGGCTTCATTGAACTTAAGGCTTTGCAAAATCACTGCGTGTTCAAAAAATGAGCGTTGTTTTGCCCAATATCGGCATTTTCGTGAATTTGAAATCCTCACTTATAGCTAATAAGCTACGGTTTCAAATTCACTCAGGTTTTGATCTTGAACAAAACCCCTGGTTTTTCAAAGCCTTCTGAACTGTAAGAAAAAAAGAAGAATGGATAAACGTTACATTTTAATCATCCCTTGTTTATTGATATTGTTTTCATTCATAACAGGATGTGCCACAACGGATCCGACAGATAAAACGGCTGGAGACTCGTCAGATGTTACCATCGATAATCCGGATTTGACCCTGCTCGATTACATGAGGCGAATTCCCGGATTACAGATTACGCAAACACAGGGGGGAATCAATATTATGGTACGTGGAGCAAGTACTGTTTCGGGTGAAAATTCACCCCTTTATATCGTCGACCGATCTCCTTTGGGCTACAGCTTTTCTCAACTCGAGAGTGCGGTTTCAGTGAGTGATATCGAGTCAATCCGCGTACTGAGAAGTTCGGATGCCATGCAGCGATATGGCATGAGAGCTGCCAATGGTGCCATAATTATTCAAACGAAACAGCAATAGGTTTCATTGAAATTTCAGCCGTATTTACAGGGTTGAACACTGTCTGCTTAAGTGAGGTTGACTATTTAAGCGGGTGACGAAGGCTGCTGCTGAGTCTCGAGGGTTGGCTTTAAGTCGGAAACAGAAGAAGTTTGCCGTGAAAGGTAAATTTTTGAAAAATCTTTCCATTTGAAATTGAATGTTTCAACCTGCACATCTACGTTGTAAAATGACAGGAATTGATTTATAATAACCTGCATTCATTCAATTAAAACAATCAGTCTTGTGTTACTCCATTCTGCTTGTCAGAGAGTATTCAACTCATAGATTGAGTTTCACTTCTATATATTAAGATCACAGATGGCAATGATAATTATGAATTTTTTAACTGTAATTCAGATTAAGAAATATCTACTCCCTTTAATTTTAATAGCCGGAACAATGGGTTTTGCCGGTTGCCAGGAAGCGCCACCGGAACCTGAAATCATAACCCTTTCGGACGAAGAAACGGAGCAGGACGCTGCACAAATTGAAGAAGAGGTGTCAGTAACTCTGCCTGAGGGATTGGATGTATCCCTCTGGGCGTCTGAAAAGTTATTGGGAGATCCAATCGCCCTGGATATGGATCACCAGGGAAGGGCATTGATTACGAAAACGAACAGAAGCAGAAATTCAGAATTTGATATCCGGGATGTGGATCCCGGTTGGTACCAGGAAACCATTAAGTTTCAATCTGTTGAGGACCGCAGGGACTTTCTGCACCGGGTCCTGACTCCTGAAAGAAGTGATGAAAATACATTTGTCCCCGATAATAATGAAGACGGCATTCATGACTGGCGGGACCTGACCGTTTTGAAAGAGGAGGTATGGCGGATCGAGGATACATCGGGCAACAACCGGGCCAATCGATCCCAACTGTTTACCAAGGACTTTCATGATGAGGTAACTGATGTGGCCGGAGCCGTCCTGTATCACGAGGGTGAAGTTTTTGTTGGAGTCGGGCCGGATATGTGGAGATTGCGAGATACAAACAACGACGGAATGGCCGACTGGAAGGAGTCCATCAGTCATGGATATAACGTTCATATCGGTTTTAGCGGTCACGGGATGTCCGGACTAACCGTAGGACCGGATGGGCGAATTTACTGGGGAATCGGTGATATGGGCATTAATATTGTCGATAAAGAGGGTCAGCACTGGAATTACCCGAACCGTGGAGTGATTGTTCGCTCTGATCCGGATGGCAGTAATTTTGAAGTTTTTGCCCATGGGGTACGCAATACTCATGAGTTTACTTTCGATAAATATGGCAATCTGATCACCGTGGATAATGACGGGGATCATGCCGGAGAACATGAGCGGTTGGTATACCTGATTAACGGTTCAGACAGCGGCTGGCGGACAAACTGGCAGTTTGGTAAATATACGGATCCGAAAAATAATGAATATAAAGTCTGGATGGATGAAGAGTATTATCAACCGCGTTTTGAGAATCAGGCTGCTCATATTCTCCCGCCGATCGCCCCGTATCATTCCGGTCCGGCCGGAATGGCCTACAATCCCGGAACTGCGTTGAATGAAAACTGGAAAGATCATTTCTTTATCATGTCTTTCAGGGGATCCGTATCCAACTCACCGATTTACGCCTTTACCCTGAAGGAAAACGGAGCTTCTTTTGAATTGGAATCGGAGCAGGAATTTCTTCAGGGAATCCTGGCAGTCGGAATAGACTTCGGCCCGGATGGAGCTCTTTATTTGGCCGACTGGCTGCAAGGCTGGGGGACCAAAAATGCGGGGCGAATTTGGAAACTGGATGATCCGGAAAGTGCCGATTCTCAAATCAGGGTCGAAACCAGGAACCTGCTGGGGGAAGATTTTTCCGGTTATTCTGCAGGAGATCTTACAGGCCTGCTGGGGCATGAGGACATGCGGGTACGGCAGAAAGCTCAGTTTAAACTGGTTGGCCGGGACGACCGCTGGTCTCTCCTCTCGGCCATTGAGAGCCGGGACCGCCAGCTTGCCCGGGTTCACGGGATATGGGGGCTCGCCCAATTGGGACGACGGGACCTGGATGCCGTGGAACCCTTAACAGGATTTCTTGAAGATTCCGATCCCGAGATAAGGGCCCAAGCGGCAAAAATGCTGGGGAATGTCAAATATGAACCTGCTGCCGAAGCCCTCATTCCGCTGCTCGATGATGAATTCCCGAGGGCACAATTTTTTGCTACAGAAGCCCTGGGGCGCATCGGATACCGTCCTGCTTTAGACCCCATTGTTGAAATGCTCGAAGAGAATAATGATGAGGACGTATACCTGCGGCATGGCGGAGCCATTGCCCTGGCCAGAATAGGGGATGGAGAGGCTGTTGCCTCTCTGGCCGATCACCCTTCCAGAGCCGTTCGAATTGCGGCAGTAGTAGCGATGAAGAGATTGGGCCATCCTGAAATAGTGCGTTTTCTTGAGGATGAGGATGAGTTCATTGTAACCAATGCAGCACGGGCGATCAGTGATGATGAATATGTAGAGGAAGCTTTACCTGCCCTGGCCCGAATGCTCGATCAGAACCTGTTTGTCAACGAACCCCTGATGAGGCGGGCGATCAATGCCAATTTATACGTCGGAGACCGGGAGGCTGCCGAGCGTCTCGTTGAATTTGCACTCCGGCAGGTAATGGATGAGGATCTGCGGGTGGAAGCTTTGAATACCCTTGCCAACTGGTCTGACCCGTCAGAGTATGACAGGGTAACAGGCCGGCATCGCGGACAAATTCATAATGATGCAGAGGAAGCGAAAGAAGCTTTAAGTCCGGCAGCAGGAGAACTGATTGCAGAAGGTAGTTCAACGATTAAAGTGGCTCTGGCGGAAGCGCTCAGCGGGTTGAATGATACGAGTTCGATGCCGGCTCTATATGAATTGCTAAATAGCGATTCCTCAGCCGAGGTTCGTATTGCTGCATTAAGGGGCTTGAAGGAACTACAGTATAACGAAATGGATGAGGCGATCAGGATTGCGCTGGATGATTCTGAAATTTCTGTCAGAATGAGTGCCTTGAGTATGATTCCGGATCTTGATCTGCCGGAACAGACAATTACGGAATTATTGGTAACGGTATTGGAAGAGGGAAGTGTAAACGAACAGCAGACAGTTCTCGAAACCCTGGGCGGCATGGAGGGTGAAGCGGCAGCTTCGGCCCTGGAGGATGCATTGGACCCATTGATTGCCGGGGAATTGAGACCCGAGATTCAGCTTGATCTCATTCAGGCGGTTGAAAATCTGAATAACCCGGCCCTGGCACAACGCCTTGAGCAGTACGAGGAGGGTAAATCCAAAGAAGATCCTGTGGAACAATTCAGAGAATCCCTCAGAGGGGGAGATGTCAATAACGGCAGAAGGATATTTTATCAAAACCCTGCTGCTCAATGTGTCCGGTGTCATGCAGTGGATGGCAGGGGAGCAGATGTAGGCCCTGACCTGGCCGGGATCGGTTCCCGTCTGTCACGTGAAGAGCTTCTATTGTCACTTGTGGATCCATCGGCACAGTTATCACCCGGTTTCAGCGTGATGTCACTGACGTTGAGTGACGGGGAAACGGTGAACGGAACGTTCCGTAGTGAAACGGAGACATCGATTACCCTGTCCGCAAACGGAGAAGAAAGAACCCTTCAGAAATCGAATATTATGGACCGGGTCAATGCACCCTCGGCGATGCCTCAGATGGGTAATCAGCTATCACGCGGGGAACTCCGGGACCTTGTTGAATTTTTAACCACTTTGCGGTAAATAAATTCCGGTTATTTGAATTTTTGATCAGGGTGTTACGTTTGTCTCAATATCACAACCACACCCGGCTGAGGAGGTAACAATTCGACAGGAACGTATCAGACGGATGATGATTACCTGATCGAAAAGCCGGCCGGTTCTTAAAATTTACGAGGTATGAATTCGGCTTAAAATTTTTAAATCGTTTCATTACTTTAACTTACTGTGTCGTGTCAATCCTGCGTTGTGCAGATTGCCATAGGGATTTTTGTTCCTGGCCATGCAAAAGATGGAGGTATAGCTGTAGCTACAAGTCCATTTTTTAAAGCGGTCAGGCCTCGAAAGATTCCACCGTCCGGCGGACATTCATATATATGGCTGACACGACACTTCTGTTGAAATCAAAACAAGAATTAAAACAAACTCTTGATAACAATGAGCAGAAAGATCAGAATGGGAATGGTAGGAGGCGGTATTGGCGCCTTTATTGGTGAAGTTCACAGAAAAGCTGCTGCAATGGACGGACATATCGACCTGGTTTGCGGAGCCTTCAGCAGTGATCCGGAAAAATCAAAAAAAAGTGGAAAAGGGTTGTACCTGCCTGACGACAGGGTCTACGGATCTTTTGAAGAGATGTGTCAGAAGGAGAAAGAATTGCCGGAAGGCGAGCGCATGGATTTTGTATCGATTGTAACACCCAATCACGTACACTTCCCGGCCGCAAAGACGGCACTTGAGAACGGATTTCATGTGGTTTGTGATAAACCGATGACTGTGAATATGAAGGAAGCAAAAGAACTGGCTTCCCTTGTTGAAGATAACGGATTGCTTTTTGCGTTAACTCATAATTATACGGGTTACCCGATGGTCAAACAGGCCCGGGAAATGATCCGTGAAGGGGATCTGGGAGAGCTTCGAAAGGTCGTAGTCGAATACCCTCAGGGATGGCTCGCTACAAAACTTGAAGAAGAGAATAAACAGGCAGCCTGGAGAACAGATCCGGAAAAAGCCGGACCGGCAGGAGCGATGGGGGATATTGGAACCCATGCCGAGAATCTGGCAGAGTATATTACCGGACTAAAAATTTCGGAATTGTGCGCAGACCTGAGTTCTATGGTTAAAGGCCGGGTTTTGGACGATGACGGAAATATTCTACTCAGGTTTGAAAACGGAGCCAAAGGTGTTTTACACGCCAGTCAAATCAGTGCCGGGGAAGAAAATAATTTGAAGATTTTTATCTATGGAGAAAAAGGCGGACTGGAGTGGCGTCAGCATGAACCGAACAGTCTGATATTCAGGCACCTGGACGGGCCGGCTGAAGTATACCGGACAGGTGTGGATCATGGGTATTTGTCCGACATAGCTCTTTCAAACACTCGAATTCCATCCGGTCACCCGGAAGGATATCTGGAAGCTTTTGCGAATGTTTATCGAAATGTGGCATTCACTCTCCAGAGTCGTTTGAAGGGAGAAGATCCGAAACCTGAATATCTGGATTTTCCTGATGTCCATGACGGAGTCCGGGGAATTGCATTCCTTGAAACCGTACTGGCTTCAAATAAAAGTGAAAAGAAGTGGACAACATTTAAATCTTAATTTGTCTGATTAAAGAGGAAAAAACTTTCAGGCCTCAAGGCCTCAGTTTTTAGCTTTGAGACCAAAGTAGTGAGGGTTTTTAACTCAAAATGTATTCTGTTTTTTTTCTAAATAAAACTACTTGCTTAATTACAAATACAATTGATTACTGCAGAAAGCTGAAACCTGACAGCTATTGGCTGATGTTCGGTTGTCTGTAAGCTGACAGCTTCTTTGCATAACCTAAACTTTAATTTTTAAAAAAAGTGTACTTATGAAAGGACCAGCGATTTTTCTTGCACAGTTCATGGGAGATGAAGAACCCTTTAACAATCTGAAATCCATTTGTGAATGGGTGGCAGGCCTGGGCTATGAGGGGGTACAACTCCCGGCATGGGATGCCCGGTGTGTCGACCTGGAAAAACTTG
Organism: Balneolaceae bacterium; assembly: GCA_040877875.1. Classification (GTDB taxonomy): domain Bacteria; phylum Bacteroidota; class Rhodothermia; order Balneolales; family Balneolaceae; genus JBBDNC01. The sequence goes on from JBBDNC010000198.1 coordinate 6,547, forward strand.
CCGAAAGCAAAACCTATGCAGATGAGATTAAAGGGATTGTCAACGATGCGGGACTTGAAATCACCGAGCTTGCCACTCATCTACAGGGCCAGTTGGTAGCCGTTCACCCGGCGTATGACAAACTGTTTGACGGTTTTGCCCCGGAAGAGGTTCATGATAACCCCGGGGCCCGGACGGAATGGGCCGTCAACCAGTTAAAGTTTGCAGCAAAGGCCAGCCAAAACCTGGGAATTACCGAACACGCTACATTTTCCGGGGCTCTTTTATGGCATACGGTTTATCCCTGGCCACAACGTCCTGCGGGTCTGGTCGAGACAGGGTTTGAAGAGCTGGCGAATCGATGGGTTCCGATCCTGAATGCATTCGACGAAGCAGGAGTGGATGTCTGTTATGAACTCCATCCGGGGGAGGATCTCCATGACGGAGTGACCTATGAAAGATTCCTGGAGGCTACCGATCATCATCCCAGGGCCAATATCCTGTATGATCCCAGCCATTTTGTGTTACAACAACTGGACTATATCGATTTCATCGATATTTATCATGAGAAGATCCGGTTGTTCCATGTGAAAGACGCCGAATTTAATCCGACCGGGCGATCCGGTATTTACGGTGGTTACCAGGGATGGGTAGACCGTCCCGGACGTTTCCGTTCACTGGGCGACGGCGATGTGGACTTCCGGGCGATCTTCAGCAAACTGGCCCAATATGACTTTGAAGGATGGCCGGTTCTCGAGTGGGAGTGCTGCCTGAAACATCCGGAAGACGGAGCAGCGGAAGGGGCTCCCTTTATTGCCGATCACATTATCCGAAAAACCGAAAAGGCATTTGACGACTTTGCAGGCGCGGGCGCCGACGAAGATCTGAACAAGAGAGTGCTTGGACTGGATTAAAACGGATGTGTATAAGGGATGAGAACAGGATAATGGGAGACATGACAAGAAAACACTCCACCCATTACCCATAAGGCAAGGACAAAAATGTGGAGGCTTACAGACTCCGAAAGTTAGTACTGTCCAATCATCATCAAAAAAGCCCGGTTCTCAAATGAACCGGGCTTTTTTACATGAAACGGATAGGGTACAGGTAAATTACAAAGGGGTGCAGGAGCTTTAATTTCCTCCATTCACCCTTAATGGACGTACATCACTGTTTACTGATCACTGTCTCAAATGTGTTTATTAAACAGGTTCTCAAGCAATTCCTGCCTGCCGCTTCGTTTTTCGGGTTCTCCATTTTTGGCGGCAAGATCCGTGAGTTGATCGAGCGACAAAATGCCCTCTTCGAATTTCTTGCCGTCACCTTTATCGAACGACGTATAACGGCCTTCCCTCAGTTCCCTGAACAGCGGGTCTTTGAGAATTCCATCGGCAATTTGCAGTCCGCGGGCAAAAGTATCCATACCCCCGATGTGAGCATAGAAGAGATCGGCCGGATCCGTAGAATTTCTTCGGATTTTAGCATCAAAGTTCAATCCTCCCGGGGCAATTCCTCCATGTTCGAGAAGGATAATCATCGCTTCGGCTGCATCGTATAGGTCGGTTGGGAAATAGTCGGTATCCCATCCGTTCTGATTGTCGCCACGGTTTGCATCTATACTTCCCAACAGGCCGGACTCGGCCGCGATCATCAGATCATGGGCAAAGGTATGGCTCGCAAGGGTTGCATGATTCGCTTCGATATTGAGCTTGAAATCGTCCAGCAAATCCTGTTCCCGTAAAAAGCCGATGACCGTTGCAGCGTCAAAGTCATACTGTTGTTTGGTAGGTTCCATCGGTTTCGGTTCAATCAGAAAAGTCCCATTAAAACCGATTTTGCGCCCGTAATCCCTGGCTGCACGCAGGAAGGCACCCATATGATCGAGCTCGCGTCTCATTTTGGTATTGAACAGATGCATGTATCCTTCACGGCCGCCCCAGAAAACGTAGTTCTCGCCGCCCAGCTCTACCGTAGCCTCGATGGCAGCTTTCACCTGGGCTGCCGCATGGCATAACACTTCAAAATCCGGGTTCGTGGCTGCACCGTTCATATAACGGGGATGACTGAACAGATTGGCCGTACCCCACAGTAATTTAACTCCCGTATCTTTCTGGTACTGCCTGGCAAGGGAAACCAGTTCCTTTAGATTTTTTTCCGATTCTTCTACACTGTCCCCTTCGGGGGCAAGGTCCCGGTCATGAAAGCAGTAATAGGGAGTTCCCAGTTTTGTAAAGAATTCAAATGCTGCCTCCATGCGGAATTTGGCATTATCGACGGGATCTGAGGTTTTTTCCCATGGAAAATCCCGTGTACCGATTCCGAAAGGATCGTCATTCACATTGCAAAAGGAATGCCAATAGGCAACAGCAAAACGAAAGTGCTCTTTCATTGGTTTTGCTGCAATTACCTTGTCTTCCTTGTAATATTTAAATGCCAGTGGATTATCCGATTCAGGTCCTTCGTACTCAATCTTATTTATATCGGGAAAATATTCGTTCGTACTCATCTGCTATGTTCTGTTTGTTTATGAATTATGATTACTGATATGGGTTCTTTTTCTATACGATAACAATTCTTCTATAAAAAATTACATAAATACACTCGGCGGGTTTTATTGGCTATTCGCCTGCCACGGTAGCCCCTGTCTCACCCGGAGGCCCCCTGCTTGCGGCTATTGCCGGGTGAATGTCATTGAATTAATTTAATTCGGATTTCAGTTTTTCAACCCAATGCTGATAGGTATCCAGGTACCGTGATCTTTTTTGTGAGTCCGGTTCGATCACCTGTATTTTATTCAACCCTTCAAATGCATCTTTATCGCTTTTGTAGAGTCCTGACCCGATCCCGGCACCCCGCGCCGCTCCCTGGGCACCATCGGTATTGTAGAGTTCAAGAACGGAACCGGTCGTATTGACAAAGGCTTCCCTGAACAAAGGGCTTAAATACATGTTGGCATGGCCCGCTTTTACTGTATCGAGTTGCATGTCCATCTTTTCCATAATCTGAAAACCGTAATTCAAGGCATATACAATGCCTTCCTGTGCAGCTCTGAGAATATGGTGGATCTTATGGCGGTTAAAATTAAGTCCGAACACCTGAGCACCTATATCCTTATTTTCAAGAATTCGTTCGGCACCATTTCCGAAAGGGAGGATAGTGAGTCCGTCGGTCCCTATCGGAGCTTCATTCGCAAGATCGTTCATCTGATCATACGTCAGGGATTGGCCGACTCCCATATTATGCTTCAACCAACTGTTTAATATCCCGGTGCCATTGATACACAGCAATACTCCATAGCGCGGCTGTTTATCCGTGCTGTTCACATGAACAAAGGTATTTACCCTGGATTTTTCGTCATAATCAGGCTGGTCGGTAATGCCATAAATAACTCCGGAAGTTCCGGCGGTAGCAGCTACTTCGCCGGGATTCAGGACATTCAGGGAAAAGGCATTATTCGGCTGATCACCGGCTCTGTATGCAATCTCGGTTCCCTTTTTCAGTCCGAGCTCTTCCGCAGCGGAAGCTGTTAATTCACCGGTCACCTCAAAAGATGAACCATAGTCAGGTAATAATTCATCTGAAATATTATAGTATTCAAGCAGGCGATGTGCCACAGTCTGTTCCCGGTAGTCCCATAAAATTCCTTCAGACAAGCCGGAAACCGTCGTACAAATCCGCCCCGTCATTTTCATCGCGATATAGTCACCCGGCAGCATGATTTTATGAATCTTTTCATAAACATGGGGTTCGTTGTCCTGGACCCATTTTAATTTTGAGGCTGTAAAATTTCCCGGAGAGTTCAGAAAATGTGTTAAACATAGTTCAGGGCCAAGGTCCTGAAATGCCTGATGCCCGATTTCGGCTGCCCGGCTGTCGCACCAGATGATCGACGGACGCAGAACCTCATGGTTTTTATCTACGGCTACCAACCCGTGCATCTGATAAGATATTCCGATGGCACCGATTTCTTTGTTTGGAATATCTTGATCGGTTATCAGCTTCCGGGTTGCCCGGATCACATGTTCCCACCATATTTCAGGCTTTTGTTCCGCCCATCCGGGGTGGTCAGATACCATCTCCAGTTCTTTTTCCGGAGAGGTGGCTGTACCGATGGTTTTTCCGCTTCCGGCTTCTAAAAGGGAAGCTTTTATGGATGAACTCCCGACATCATAACCCAATAAGTATTTAAAATCTTTCATTTGACTTAAATTCCAGCTATTTGAAATTGGGAAGAATGTTCTATGATTTTAACCACTTTTCAAAATTGAATTGCAGGAAATAACGAATTTTTATGTTTTGTCTGATAAATCCAGGGTTTGGATTTCATTAAAAATAAAATCCCAAATTTTCTCTGTCCGGATTTTTTACCATGAATCATTTTAAAGCGCTCCCTTATAAACCGAAAAGATCTTCCCATCCATTCATATTAGAAAAAATCAATTTAAAACATTGCCGTTTGTTTAATAACTTGGGCTTCAT
>JBBDNC010000199.1:0-10916 GCA_040877875.1 Balneolaceae bacterium
GTTGCTATTAAATGAGATTTTAAAGCTCGCTGAATGATTTTTCGTATCGGTTCAAAGTTTTTGTTAATCGTGGAATCGCTGTTCCCGTACTCTGTTTTTAGAAACTGCTCAAAGGATTCGAGATACCCGCCATCAATTCGTTTCAATGGGAGAGAGCGTTCCCCCTCAAAGGTTTCAAACTTCTTTAGAACCACTTTCAGTGTTTTGGAAGCATAGTATTTTTTATTCGCTTCCAGCTCTCCGAGTAGCTGTTCCCCTAATTCAAAAAAATCGGCTTTTTGGGTATTATTAATTCTCTCCCGGATTGCCTTAGCCGATTCATGGCCGTTTCTGCTTAATTCAGTTTGTATCCGCCGGGCTTCTTTTACTTTAAGCTCCAGCGCTTCATTCAGGGTTTTATAATTGTCATGGCTTCGCCGTATCCAGCGTCCCGGTTCAGCTTTCGGGTTCCAATACTTCTTTTTTACAGATAGCCCGGTACTTACATACTTATGTTTCCGGTTGTTTGTGATTCGCAGATAGATAGTATATTCGCCGTTCTGCTTTTGCCTGTTCTTTAGAAACAGATGAAATGAAGTCGCCATAATGTTCGCCGTTGGTTACCAATTATTGTTTTACCGTGTAGTCCAATATAATGCTATTAATTGTTAGGGTAAAACAATGGTGAAACATTTTTTGTTTTTAGTTCATTTTTGGGATAAACCGAAAACATTGAATATGCTCTGAAAACGGTGATATAATCCCTGTCAGCACAATTTCAGAGAATTGAAAAGAAGTGATAATTAATCCTACCCCCGCCACTATTAAAAGCCCTGGGTACTTTTTTATAAAGGAGTCAGGGCTTTTTTATTTCCCGTCTGACTGATCTAAATAATAATAAGACCTGCCCCTTACCGCTTCTGATCGTTGTTCCGGCTCTGATTGGATTACCCACATATCGATAACCGAACTTCGTGCCAGAAAATAAATTTTAATGTTTACTCACAGGGAGCCTCACAACGGAAATGGGTATGGAATTCTGCAGGCCTTATGCTGTGTTAATCAAACACAATCATTGGAATTTAATGTGAGGATAAGTTTTTATACCTTTGATGGGATTTTGACAACTATCATAGCTGGATCTTTCATTACGACTTTTTCAACTTAAAACGAATGATTGACAGTATTTTTCACTTCCAAAAGTTATGTTATCCAGGACGGTTATCTTTTCATCATCATTAGAGGATCTCTTAGCTACAATGTTTAACAGTCCGTGCAGTAACGGCCCGATCCCTTTTTAACCCGAAAAAATCCTTCATTTCCTTCACATGCATCCTATAGATCTTTCGATCTTTGTTCTATATATCCTGGCTTTGCTTGGGTTCGGATATTTCTTTTTCAGAAAAAACACAGGGGGAGAAGATTATTATGTAGGGGGGAGGCAAATGAACAGCCTTCACATCGGCCTTTCTGTTGTGGCAACGGATGTTGGGGGCGGCTTTTCGATTGGATTGGGAGGCCTTGGATTTGTAATGGGGCTGTCAGGTTCATGGATGTTGTTTACCGGTTTTGCCGGGGCCTGGCTGGCAGCCGTTTTTTTGATCCCGAAAGTAAAACAGAACCCGGCTTTTGCCAGGGCCTATACCTTCCCGCAGGTATTTGGACACTATTATTCGGCAAAGGTGGCTCTGGTTGCGGCGATCATCTCAGCCGTCGGATATGCCGGGTTTACCAGTTCACAAATCCTTGCCGGTGCCAAACTTGCTAACGGGACCTTCGCAAACCTGGACCTGAATACCGCCCTGCTGATCATGGGGGTCGTGGCTGTTGTATATACGGTATTGGGAGGGCTGAAGGCTGTTATCTATACGGATACGGTACAATGGACAATTCTGATGCTGGGGCTGGTCTTTGTCGGAATTCCAATTTCTTACAGTGCGGTAGGAGGGATGGAAGGCATTCGCAGTACGGTGGCACCTGAAATGTTGACACTTACAAACATCTCATGGCAGAATCTGGTGTATTGGGGTGTGACCATTATTCCCATATGGTTTGTCGGAATGACTCTCTACCAGCGAATTTACGCTTGCCGGGATGAAAAAACGGCCAAGCGTGCCTGGTATCTGGCCGGACTCTTCGAATGGCCGGTCATGGCTTTTATGGGGGTGCTGCTCGGGTTGTTTGCAAGAGTGGCTGCCGATCAGGGCATGTTTGACTACCTCGGAGCCGCCGATATCAGTGATACGGATCCGGAAACAGGGTTGCCAATGCTCTTGCGAACGGTTTTGCCGGTCGGTTTTATGGGGATTATGATGGCGTCCTACTTTTCAGCAATTCTTTCTACGGCCGACAGTTGCCTGATGGCATCGTCGGGAAATGTGGTAACGGATATCATCGGGTATTTCAAAAAAATGGACCATGACAGCCGATCCTTTTTGCAAACCTCACAGTTTGTTACCTTAATTATTGGAGCTTTAGCCTTGTGGCTGGCGTATTCAATGGAAAATGTGCTGGATTTAATGCTTTATTCATATGCTTTTATGGTTTCAGGATTGTTTGTTCCGGTGATTGGTGCCTTATATTGGCGCAGGAGTACACCGGCTGCCGCGATGACTGCAATGATCATCGGGGGAAGTATGACGGTAGGATTACAGGTATTTGTCGGAACCGAAAATCTTCCCTTTCAACTTGATCCGAATGTTTTTGGAATCTCCGCTTCGGCAATTTCATTTATTTTGGTGGGACTACTCACTTCATCTGCTGATTAAGTATAGAACTTATGTCGATACATTATGATAGGATTCATTCGGACGATAAAAATCCCACGGATTTTTCAAGAAATGATATAGCTGATTTTCTCTTTGAGCACCTGGATGAATTCGGAGATGCCAGGGAGGCCATTTTGCGAAGCATCGCATATGCCTATGGGGACGGTCCGGATCACTGCAGGGATGGATTTGTACTCGTTGCACATAAGAATGAGGAAATACTTGGAGTTGTCATCATTAATGACACAAATATGTCCGGCTATATTCCTGAGCATATTCTGGTTTATATTGCAGTTCATGCAAAGGCCAGGGGACAGGGAGTGGGTAGCAAATTAATGGAATATACGATTGCTGAAACCAAAGGTGATATTGCACTTCATGTGGAACCGGATAATCCTGCCAGACACCTGTACGAAAAAGCAGGATTTACCAATAAATATCTTGAAATGCGTCTAAAAAAATAAGATGGCCTATCTGAAACTATTTAGAGACCAGCTCCGGCATAATTTCCAATTTTTGGATCAACTCTTTAAAGAGCATGATATCAAGTGGGGAATTACGACAAAACTCTTGTGCGGGAATCGGGATTACCTGGAAGAGGTCATTAATTTGGGAATTAAGGAGGTTCATGACTCGCGGGTCAGTAATCTCCAACGTATCAAGGAAATTGATCCCGAAACCATGACCGTTTATATCAAACCCCCGCCTAAAGATACAATCGAGGATGTGGTTCGATATGCGGATGCCAGTTTGAATACCGAACTCGCGACTCTTCATGCGCTCTCTGAAGAAGCCGGCAGACAGAAGAAGATTCATAAAGTGATTATCATGATCGAAATGGGAGATCTTCGTGAGGGAGTGATGCGGGAAGAGCTGCTCGGATTTTATGGTAAAATCTTTGATCTGCCGGGGATTGAAGTGATCGGACTCGGTACGAACTTGAATTGTCTCCATGGGGTTTTGCCGGACAGTGACAAACTGATACAGCTTGCCCTGTACAAACAGATCATCGAATTGCAGTTTGAGAAAACGATTCCACTGGTATCCGGTGGGACAACCGTTACCATTCCATTGCTGTTGAGAAATCAATTGCCGGTCGGAGTGAACCATTTCCGTGTTGGAGAAGCCTTGTTTTTTGGGAAAAATCTCTATTCTGGAGGAACAATCGAAGGAATGAGTGACCAGGTACTGGAGTTAAATGCCCATATCATTGAGATTTCTGAAAAACCGGTTGTTCCTACCGGTGAGCTTGGAGTGAATCCCCAGGGTAAAACCGCCTCGATTGATGAACAGGATTTTGGCAAAACGGCCTATCGGGCAATTCTCGATATCGGTTATCTTGATGTCCAGCCTGATTATCTGATTCCTGCAGAGCCTGATATTAAAATTACAGATGCAAGTTCAGATATGTTAATCCTGGACGTGGGAGATAATCCGAATCATTACAAAGTAGGAGATCTTGTCCGTTTTAAGCTTAAGTATATGGGAGCTCTGAGTCTGATGAGTTCCGACTATATTGAAAAAAAAGTGGATTGAAGCTGGCTGTCAGGTCGAAGGGAATACATATTCTTGGTAGTTGTAGATGTGAATTGAAAATACGATGCCCCACCGGCTCATGAAGGGAGGGACGATTGACAAATCCCTGTCTATAGGATCATCATATGGATCTTATTTACTTCCGCTCCCATGAAAGTCACCCATTCATGTAACCTAAATGAACCCATTGAATAAGTCTGAAATTGAATATTTGAGAGAAGTGCGCCGGCATCTTCACCGGCATCCGGAAATTTCCGGAGAGGAAGCTTCCACAGCATCCTATATCGTTTCCGAGCTGAAAAAAACACAACCTGTCAAAGTCTATCAGAATATAGGAGGGCAGGGTGTGGCGGCCGTATACGGTGATTTAAACGGGAGCCCGAAAGTGATGCTTCGGAGCGAACTGGATGCCTTGCCCATCACGGAAAAAAGCGGACAGAAGTACTCATCGGTCAATGAAGGGGTTTCTCACGCATGTGGCCACGACGGCCATATGACGGTGATGATCGGAGTAGCCAGGTTTTTACGAGATTACCGTCCGGAAAAGGGATGCGTGATCCTTTTATTCCAGCCCTCGGAGGAAACCGGAAAGGGAGCGGGCAGAATTTTAAATGATCCGGTGTTCCGGAAACTTGAGCCTGAGCGCAGTTATGCATTTCATAATCTGCCGGGTCTTAGCAAAGGCAAACTTTATACCCGGACAGGAACATTTGCATCCGCATCTGTTGGCCTGCGCTGTGAATTAACCGGGGTGTCGAGTCATGCTGCCTATCCTGAACAAGGGATCAATCCGGCTGGAGCTGTTTCGGACCTTATCGGATTTGTCGAGACCCTTGGTGTCAGGGAACTGGAGGATGAGGACTACTCTATAGCAACCCCTACGTACATTCAGCTTGGGGAAAAAGCTTTTGGGATAAGTCCCGGCAGAGCAGAAGTTGGGATTACGCTCCGGGCAGCCCGGGATGAAAAAATTGAGGAGATGAAAAAGGATATTTCCAAAAAATGCCGGCAATTGTCTGATTTGCATCAGCTTAAGGTAAACATCAGTGTAAATGAGCCGTTTTCGGCAACGATAAACAGCGAAAAGTGTATTGAGATGGTGAAGCGGGCTGCAAAAAACTCCGGTATTGAAGTCGTAGAATTGCCTCATGCATTTCCCTGGTCGGAGGATTTTGGACACTTTGCCTCTGTCTCGGAGGTTGCTTTGTTTGGGATTGGAGCCGGGGAGGGGCACCCGCACCTGCATTCGGAGGAGTATGATTTCGAAGACGATATCCTGCCGGCAGCCATACAATTATTTGTTAACACGATTAAAGAGGAATGGAAAACGAAATTGACCTGAAGTTACAGCCTTCGTGTATCGAAATATCCAAATCGGCTCTTGAAAACAATCTGAAGTTTATAAGAGAACGTATCGGCGACGGGGTTAAAATTTCTTCAGTCATCAAAGGCAATGCCTATGGCCACGGTATCGAAACCTTCCTCCCGATGGCGGAAAGATGCGGCATCTCACATTTTTCAGTCTTTAGTGCCGATGAAGCTTTGAAAGCCCTCCGGGCACGTACGAAGGCCCATACCCATGTGATGATAATGGGGCTCATTGCCGATGAGGCTCTGGAATGGGCGATTGAGAACGATGTTTCATTTTATGTATTTGAAATGGGTAGGTTAAGACATGCTGTCGAGGCGGCCGGGAAAGTCGGCCGAAAGGCACGCATCCATCTTCAACTTGAAACCGGAATGCACCGAATCGGGTTTGAACCGGAGGAACATGAAGAAATCATCCGGATTTTACATCAACATCCGGACAGGCTTAAACTGGAAGGAATCTGCACCCATTTTGCAGGAGCTGAAAGTGTGGCAAATTACGTGCGCATACAACAACAAAAAAAGAGATTCAGGGATGCAGTTGAGGTTTTTAGAAAAGAATTTCCTGAGATTCCGGCTATTCATGCAGCCAACTCCGCTGCCATGCTGGGGTATCCGGATACGATCTATAATATGGTCAGGATTGGAATTGCTCAATATGGGTTCTGGCCCAGCCGGGAAGTTTACATGCTACTGAAAAAAGAAGACCGCCAGAAGGGGAAGGATCCGCTGAAAAGGATCCTGCGCTGGACAAGCAAGGTAATGAGTGTAAAGGAAGTTGAAGAAGGAGAATTTGTGGGCTATGGCAATATCCATATGACCAACCGAAAGGAGAGGATCGCTTCTGTCCCGATTGGTTATGCACACGGTTTCGGGCGTAATCTTACCAATACCGGTTTTGTCTTGATTCGCGGTGAACGTGCAAAAGTGGTCGGGCTTGTCAATATGAATATGCTGACCGTAGATGTAACGGACATTGAGGGAGTCCGAAAGGGAGATGAAGTGGTCATAGTCGGAATCCAGGGTGAACGGGAAATTACACTTGCGGCATTTGGGGAACTCAGTAATAACCTCAATTATGAAGTACTTGTCCGGCTTCCGGCCGATCTTCCCCGGCTCGTGGTTTGAACTTTTGAGGTTTACATTGGTGGAAAAAATTGTTTTAAATTGATTATTATCGTTATTATTCCTCCAGTGGGTAGGTTGCACATTTCAAATGAATCGTTGATTCTACATTCAGACAGATTAATTAAGAGTAAGAATGTTGCAACCGGTTATGGCGGGGATCATCGAAACTGGTTTTATACGTCTAATTTTTCCCTGTTACATTTATAGAAGGCTTTGCAAAATTTGGGATTTGGTTCAAGATTAAGGCTAGAGGAATTTTAAAACCGTAGCATATTAGCTATATGTGAGGATTTTAAAATTTCGATAACGCAAAGATTGGGCAAAAGACCGGGTTTTGCAAAGCCTTCTTATAAGTATAGAGGTCATCCAAGTACTATTTTCAACAAATCGTTGTACCCGTAGGTCTTATAGAAAAGGTTAGATAACCTGATAAAGCTTTAATTTTTTTTAGTTTTATAGTCTAACAAGGTCATGATAGATGAGTAAATCGTGCTATTCAGTCGAATTGTTTCTTTTTTCACCCCTTGAGAAGGAGGTCTGTTCGGTTATTCGACCCTGAAGGGTGCGGGCTTTCCAATAATTGAAAGTGCTATTTTAACGGTTTTTTAATAATTTCAGTGAATTCGAAAATTTACCTGAAAAGTTTACAAAATTGATTTTTTTTGTTTTCATTAGGATATAGTAAATATGTCGTCACGAGGTCTACACTATGATCGCTGAAAAATAAAAGTAATGATAGTGTACTGTAAGATTCAGTTTCAGTTGCATAAGGGTAGACGGCAAAAGGCAACTGAATAGTGAAGTTTTCTAATAACAATTAAAATAGAGGTCATCAATGTGTAAACAGTTACTATTAACCATAGTCTGTTCTTTTACACTCATAGGCTCTGTCTATGCACAGAGTACTGTGACGGGTAGTGTGACAGACGCACGAACAGGCGAATCATTGCCTGGAGTTAACATTCTTATCTCGGAACTGCAACAGGGAACGGCAACTGACATAGACGGGAACTACACAATCAGTAATGTGCCGGCCGGTACATATACGCTGGTTGCTACATTTGTCGGTTATCAAAGGTATGAGGCATCTATCGAGGTTACATCCCAGGGAGCAGAGCACGATATTATCCTGGATCAAAGAGTGGTCGGCCTGGAAGATGTTGTTGTAACGGCTTTCGGGATCTCGAGAGAGAGGAGAGCTCTCGGTTACGGAGTTTCAGAAGTTGGATCCGAAAGCATTGAACGGCGCCAGGAAGTGGATCTTGCACGTTCTCTGACGGGTAAACTTCCCGGAGTGGATGTCTCGGCTACCGGAGGGGTAACCGGATCGGGTACGGATATCGTAATCCGTGGTTTTACAACCATGACCGGCAGTAATGCTCCCCTGTTTATCGTCGACGGAGTCCGCTTTGACGGCGACCGGAACACGACGGATAATTGGGCACAGGGTGGCGGTGCAACAGTTACTCCCAACCGATTTCTGGATATTGATCCCAGTAATATTGAAAATGTCACGGTTTTGAAAGGCTTGAGCGCAGCCGTATTGTACGGCGAGCAGGGGCGAAACGGGGTCATACTCATCGATACCAAGAGCGGTTCTTTTCAGGAAGACCGCGCACCCGGTTTCCAGGTGAGCCTTAACCAATCGGTCTACGCGACACAGATCTCATCCCGTCCGGACTACCAGAATACTTATGGCAACGGATTTGACCAGGCATTCGGGTGGTTCTTTAGTAACTGGGGACCCCGCTTTACAGCAACGGATCCGGCACTGTTCGGAAGCTTGTTTCAAGGATATGATGATGATGGCACGGTATTGGTCAACCACCCCTTAACCAATCACGGCCCAACGGCAGAGGCATTTCCGGAATTTGCAGATGTAGGGTATCGTTACGAAGCCAAACCGGATCCTTTGGAAGCATTTTTCAGAACCGGCCTGGCTTCTACATCCAGTATGAATATCTCCGGCGGGATTGAAGACCTCCAATTGAATGTTACCTATTCACGAACCGGTGAGGAAGGTTTTACACCTGAAAACAACCTGACCCGGGATTCATTCAGCATGGGAGCCAATTACAGAATCAATGACAGGCTCTTTGCCGAAACCTCCTTTAATATGAGCCTGACGGATATGGATACTCCCCCTCTTGCAGCCGGGGGCGGTAGCGGCCCCGCAGCCGTAGGGGGTACGACATCCGTATTTGCCGATGTATTTTATACTCCGCGTTCGGTGGACCTGGATATTCCGCATCAAAACCCTGTTACGGGTGGATCCGCCTATTACCGTGCCGGTAATGACATTCCGCATCCGAGGTGGACGACCGAGAATGTTGGCATCACTAATAATACCAACCGGTATTTCGGGAAAACGGAATTAAACTATCAGGTGGTTGAAAACATCAACCTCGTCTACCGTCTCGGTTATGACAGCTATACGGAAAGCCGGGAGTACCGGCAGAATCCGGGGGGTGTTCGGCCGGACGGGCTGCTCGACGGTTTTTATCAGACAATCGAGCATCAGCGCTGGAGCTGGGATCATAACCTGCTCGCACTCATTGACTATCAGTTGACAGAAGATTTTTCTTTTAACGCAACGGCGGGTGCACAGTATACGACCTCCAGGCAGGAACGCCAGGGTGTTGAAAGTCAGAACATGATCATCTTCGACTTTTTCAAACACTCGAATTTCACCAGTCAGTCGGCAACCAACTTCTTTACCAATCCGACTCTGGATCTTCAACGTCTTGTAGAACAGCAGACTGTTGGTGTGTTTGCTGACGCAACAGTTGGCTATCAGGACTTTGTCTATTTGAATGTTGCCGGAAGAAACGACTGGTTTTCAACGCTTGAAGAGGATAACCGAAGTATTTTTTATCCCTCGGCAAGTATTTCCTATATCGCATCGGATCACCTGGACATTACATCGGATGCCCTGACTTACCTGAAGCTGTATGCAGGGGTCGGTTCTTCAGCCGGTTCACCCAGTCCGTACAGTACTCGAAATGTTTTGTCGAGTAATGCAAGAGCCTTTGTGACTCAGGACGGAACCGTGGTAACCAGCAATGCAACGGACAGTTTCCTCGGGAATCCCAACCTGAAACCGGAACTGCATACCGAATATGAAGCAGGTATCGACGTACGGTTCTTTGACGGCCGGCTTGGTCTGGACATCACCGGCTATACCCGGAAAACGACCGATCTCATTACAGCAGCCCCGCTCGACCCCGGAACCGGATTTACATCGACCTTTGTCAATATCGGTGAAATCCAGAACCAGGGAATCGAGCTGACTCTTCTCGGGACTCCGATTATCGGAGATTTTCGCTGGGATATGCAGGGAAATTTCTATACGTACAAATCTGAGGTAAATGAACTCGGTGAAGGACTTGACCGCATCCAGGTAGGTGGCGGATTCGATACCCGGGGTAACTTTGCAATTCCCGGGGAACCATTTATGGTGATGATGGGGACCAAGATCGTTCGTAACGATCAAGGGGTGCCGGTGATCGGTTCAACCGGTAATTATATTGATCAGGAAGAGATCGGGATCATTGGAAATCCTCATCCGGATTTCAAGACTTCTCTCTCCAACACTTTCTATTACAAGGGCGCTTCACTCTCCTTCCAGTTTGACTATCAGCAAGGAGGGGACATGTATAGCACCTGGATTGGAACGCTGATGGCAAGAGGCCTTACGACCGATACAGAACAGGTAGACCGGAATAACACATTTATTCTGCCGGGTGTAAATGAGGCCGGTAACCCGAATAAGGTCCAGATCAGCCCGAGTGGTGTATTTTTTGACAACTTCGGTTTCGGAGCGGATGAATTACAGGTCTATGATATGACCCATATCCGTCTCAGTGAAGTGTCGCTCTCTTATGATCTGCCCTCTTCCATTCTGGCGCAATCGCCGTTTACCCAGATCAGACTTTCGGTAAACGGAACCAACCTCTGGATGTTTGCCTTTAACGTTCCGGAAGGAAGCGGATTCGACCCCAACGTAAACTCAATCGGCGGCAACAGCCGTGGTTTTGAATACCTGACGGGTCCTGCTGTGCGAAGGTTCGGCGGCAGCGTACGGGTTCGATTCTAATCAAAAATTTTAGAAAAACGAGAAGACACTATGAAATCTTT
>JBBDNC010000200.1:0-10707 GCA_040877875.1 Balneolaceae bacterium
TGAAATTATACGGGACCTGGTCGAAAAACTGCCGGTCATGATTGCCCCGAAATGGTTGAATACCCGTACTCAACCGATTGCCATTCGGAATGTTATCCAGTTCCTGAGCGGTGTTCTGCTGAAACGTTTTGCCTATGGCCGTAGCTATGATATCGGCGGCCCCGAGGTGATGACCTACAAGGAGATGCTGAAATTTTTTGCCCGGGTCCGCGGGCTTAACAGATTCATTATGTCGGTCCCCCTCCTGACTCCCAAGCTCTCCTCATATTGGCTCTACTTCATTACCTCCACCTCCTACAACCTCGCGACGAGCCTGGTAGACAGCATGATGGTTGATGTGGTCTGTGAGCCCAATGATCTTCATGAACATCTTGAAATTGATCTAATCCCCTACAAAGAGGCGATTGAGCTTGCTTTCGGGAAGATTGAGCAGCAGGAAGTACTTTCCAGCTGGTTGGATGCCACTTCCAGCGACAAGCTTGACAAAGGGGTGGCGCGGTTAATTGAAGTGCCCAGGTACGGTTGCTTTACCGACCGGCGATCCGCACCCATGAGAGATCCACAGCAAACCCTGGATAAAATCTGGAAAATCGGTGGGGATACCGGTTGGTACTATGCCGATTCGCTCTGGAAATTCAGGGGATTTCTCGACAAAATGGCCGGCGGTGTGGGCCTGCGTCGGGGACGAAGGAGCACCGATCAAATCACGGCCGGGGATGCACTCGATTTTTGGCGGGTGCTGCACGCAGACAAAGAGAGCGGACGCCTGCTCCTCTACGCGGAAATGAGGCTGCCGGGTGAAGCGTGGCTGGAGTTCAGGATGGAAGATGGGGACTTGATCCAAACGGCTACATTCCGTCCGCTCGGCGTGGCGGGACGCCTCTACTGGTACTCCCTACTTTCATTCCATAGTGTAATATTCCAGGGAATGCTTAGAAAACTGACTGAATGACTGCTAAACGGATTCACTGGCCAAAACTTTTAGGGTCGATAGTGGGTATATTGTTGCTCGGATCGCTTGCCGGGATTGCCAATAGCGGCAATATCACCACCTGGTACACCGCACTGCAAAAACCGCCCTTCACCCCTCCCGGCTGGGTCTTCGCTCCAGCCTGGACGTTGCTGTACACCCTGATGGGAGTCAGCCTCTACCTCGTACTGCAATCCGCCGGTTCCCAATTACGCACCAAAGCCCTGGCTGTTTTCATGGTTCAGTTGGCCCTGAACCTGGCCTGGAGTTTTATATTTTTTTACTTTCGTCAGCCCGCACTGGCATTTCTGGAAATACTGCTACTGCTTGGTTTCAGTATCTGGATGATCCTTCTCTTTTACCGTGTAAATCCCATAGCCGCCTGGCTTCAGATTCCCTATATAGTGTGGGTTACATTTGCTGTGGTGTTGAATGGGACGATTGTGTATTTGAATTGAATTGAGGTAACCTGTCCGGGAAGACCGGAGTTTTGCCGAAAATTTCGAAGAAGGATACCTGAACTTTAAAATCGGTGTGATTCTTCGTCAGGCTCGTGATGAGATAGGTGCAACCCCGTATGAAAAAGTCGCGTTTTGTTTCCTGGCTAAAATCAATCCAGGTCGAAACGGTCCAGGTTCATAACCTTATCCCAAACTGCTATGAAATCCTTAATGAACTTTTCTTCGGCATCCTCCCATGCATAAACTTCAGCAAGAGCACGCAGCTCGGAGTTCGAACCGAAAATCAGGTCGGCCCGTGTTCCGGTCCATTTAATTTTCCCAGTTTTGCGATCTCGTCCCTCAAACACTTTCTGTTCATCCGAAACCGCCTTCCAGATGGTATCCAAATCAAGCAGGTTTACAAAGAAGTCGTTGGTCAGGACTCCGGGACGGTCCGTGAAAACCCCTTGATCAGAATCATCATAATGGGTATCCAGCACCCGCATACCACCCAAAAGTACCGTCATCTCGGGGGCCGTCAAAGTCAAAAGCTGGGCCTTGTCCACTAATTCCTCCTCTACAGTGGCCTTACGCTTTGAATCAAAGTAATTGCGGAATCCGTCCGCTTCCGGCTTCAGCCATTGAAATGATTCCACGTCAGTTTGCTCCTCCGTTGCATCCGTACGTCCCGGCGTAAAGGGTACCATGATGTCGTGGCCGGCCTTCTCAGCCGCTTTTTCAATAGCAGCGCATCCTCCCAGAACAATGAGATCGGCCATTGAAACTTTCTTATCACCTGATTGAGCAGTGTTGAACTCCTTTTGAATACCTTCGAGTGTATCCAAAACTTTGGATAACCGGGCCGGATTGTTGACCTCCCAATCCTTTTGCGGAGCCAGGCGTATTCGTGCACCGTTTGCGCCCCCTCTTTTATCGGATCCACGGAACGTTGATGCGGAAGCCCAGGCGACAGAAACCAGCTCGGACACTTTTAATCCCGAGTCAAGTATCTCAACTTTCAGTTTTGCAATGTCCTGATCGTCAACCGGTACATGGGAAACTTCAGGAATCGGGTCTTGCCAGATCAGGTCTTCTTCGGGAACTTCCGGTCCGAGATAACGTCCTTTGGGTCCCATATCCCGGTGGACAAGCTTAAACCATGCACGCGCAAAGGCATCTGCAAACTCATCCGGATTTTCATAGAATCGTTTTGAAATTTTCTCGTATTCGGGGTCTACTTTCAGAGCAAGGTCCGTAGTAAGCATCATGGGTGCGTTCTTCTTCGATGGATCGTGAGCGTCCGGTACGGTGCCCTGAGCAGACTCGTCCTTCGGAGCCCACTGCCACTTACCGGCGGGACTCTTGGTCAGCTCCCATTCATAATTAAAGAGGTTCTCGAAAAAACCCATATCCCATTCAATCGGCCGGTCTGTCCATGCCCCCTCCAGTCCACTGGTGATTGTATCGGGACCTTTACCCGAACCATAACTGTTCTTCCAGCCAAGCCCCTGCTGTTCGATGGGGGCTGCCTCGGGATCCGGGCCGTTGTGGTCTTCGGGAGCGGCCCCATGGACTTTCCCGAACGTATGTCCGCCGGCAATAAGCGCGACCGTCTCCTCGTCATCCATCGCCATGCGGCGGAATGATTGTCGAATGAAGTCTGCGGCCTTATCCGGATTCGGTTCACCGTTCGGTCCCTCCGGATTCACGTAGATCAGCCCCATGTGGTCGGCGGCAAGCCTTCCTTCGAGATTGCCATCATCCTGGTGACGCTCATCTGCCAGCCATTCATGTTCAGGTCCCCAATTGATATCTTTCTCCGGTTCCCAGGCATCTTCACGTCCGCCTCCAAAACCGAAAGTTTCAAAGCCCATCGATTCCAACGCACAATTACCTGCCAGGATCATCAGGTCGGCCCATGAGAGTTTACGGCCATACTTTTGTTTGACCGGCCAGAGCAAACGGCGTGCCTTGTCAAGGCTCACATTATCGGGCCAACTGTTCACCGGGGCAAAACGCTGGTTGCCAGTACCCGCTCCGCCACGTCCATCGGAGACTCGGTACGTACCCGCACTGTGCCACGCCATACGGATAAAAAGCGGTCCGTAGTGACCCCAGTCTGCCGGCCACCATTCCTGCGAGGTCGTCATCACCTGCTCGATATCCTCCTTGACAGCTTTCAGATCCAGCTTCTTGAACTCTTCAGCATAGTCAAAATCCTCATCCATCGGATCGGACAGAGAAGAATGCTGACGAAGAATATCCACATCCAGCCGGTTCGGCCACCAGTCACGATTTTTGGTGCCACCGCCGGCACTTTGGCTTGAGGCCCCTCCATGAAAAGGGCACTTACTCTCACTGTTCATATTTTGATTTGGGGTACCACTTGATGAGGCCTGCCTATTCTTGTTATCCATACGATGATTAGTTTATTATTTTATATTTATCTGATTTAAACTAATCAAAACATTCATTCATATAAATTAATCTCCGATAGAAAAATGCTATAACCTATATTGCACTTACTTATGAGAGATGCGTGCAAGGGCACATCATCCGGAACAGAAGAAGTCAATACAATCTGGCGAAATATGTATCTATGCCATGGTAACTTTGAATAGAAGGAAGCCCCATGCATTGAATTATTTGAAGAGGGCTTTGAAAAATCGCTACGCGTTCAAAAAATGAGCAGGGGTTTTGTTCTCTATCAAAGCCTGTCCGCCCCCATCCTCCTGTCTTTTTTCGTTACGCCCATGAAGAAGATATACCCAAATCGAGCAGAGGTTTTAGCGTTGATAACTGACCTTCAAATTTGTCAATGCATCTCAACATCACAACTTTTTATCGCCGGCCGATAAAAATTGAATTGTACATTTGGATGATCGCCCAAAAGCGACATGGGTACAGAACTGTCCGTAATTTTCTTGCTGATCATGAGTGTTGTGAGCCGCATCCCAAACGGGTTATCATGCATCCCGCCATGCCAGATGGATACCTTTTCCGCTTTCCAGGTTTCCCGGGGGCCTACCGTTACGGCTTCCGTAGGCACACCGGTTACCACGCCACCGCCGGAGGTTCGTGCATTTTGTGTAATGGTGGACGGGTGCAGCTCCACAACCCGTGTACCCAGCTTGCGATACTCTTCCGGCGTCGGGGGTGCATCTTTGTGGTTCCCTTCCCTTTTCAACGGGTCATTAAACGCCCAATGTTTGATCTCTCCTTGTCCACCCTGCATAACCGCACACCGAACTCCCTCCCAGCTTTCAATATATTTCCGGGTGTCGGCTTCCGGAAAATGAAGATTGGACCCGGGCATCTTCAGCGACGAATTTATCCGGTCAAAACAGAGCTCCATGTCGGCTCTTTTGAAAGATAGCGGATGGGTTTCATCCACTTCTTTACCGTCGACAACCCATTCGTCCATACTCCAGAAGTGTGCATTTTTCAGGTCTATCTGAAGTTCATTCACCAGCCTGGCAACAAGTGGCAACTGTTCCGTTGGGCCGATCGGTCCGCAAATGCCCACCGGTTCACTGTCCGAAGCCTGCTTCCATGCATTTATATACTCCAGGGCTTCTGCCAGGTAAAACTCCTCGAGCGTCTCATAAAAAACGACATTAAACCCTTTCCTGCTCAGTTGAAGAATATCCTTTTCAGTCAGACGTGCTGCCTCATTGAGTAGCTCATCATCCAAAGTTGTGAAGTCCCACCAACCCGGCGCCAGTATACTCTGTTTTCGTGCCATTCTATTGTTTCCTATTGATGTTCGTATGATTTTTATACAATATTGCCCATTGATGGCCAACACTCTGTCGTAGCTGTCAGCATTTTTCAGGTATTGAAAGGTTTTTCAGGCCGGTTTGCCATTGAACTTCAATCCATTTCGGACAGCTTTACGGGCCGGCCTGTTTTGGCCGACAAATCTGCTGCAAATGCAACTTTATGGGAATAAAATGCCGTTTTGAAGTCGGTCAGTTTCATCGGTTCATCTTTTTTAATGCTTTCCACAAATGCCTGGAACTGCGGTTGGTACGGATGATCCTCCACATCCCCGGAATCAATCAGCGGAGCAGCTATACGACTCCAGCGGTCTTTGGCAGATCCCTTAAGTTTGGAACTGTAGAATTGATCGTCAAGCAGGCTCCCTTCACTCCCGGTCAGATGAATATGGAAATAATACGGCTGCAATACATCAATTAGAGACGCAACCTTTCCTATCCGCCCGTTTTTAAATTTCAACAGCGTCACCGACGTCGTATCATATTCGTAAGGTGTAAAATGCGGACTTTTGGATTTATTGCTGTAACTGACTACCTCCTCCACTTCACCATCCATGTACCACAACAACAGGTCGAGTGCATGACATCCGGCAGTGAGAAGACTGCTTCCTCCTTTTTCCTCCTTGATATTCCATTTGTACTGATTATACCAGGGGCCGATACCATGATAATAGTCAACTTCACCATAATGAAGAGCCCCCAACAGGCCTTCATCAATCATGGAGCGAATCGCCATTCCCTGGCCGCTGAATCTGACTTCAAAGCAGACACACGCCCGCACACCCGCTTTCCGTATTGCATCTCCGACAGACTTTGCATCTTCATAGTTTAAGGCAATCGGCTTTTCGATAATCAGGTTTTTACCCGCTTTTGCCGCAGCAATTGCCTGTTCCGGGTGAAGCGGATGTTCTGTGCAAATATCAATAATATCCAGCGACGGGTCTCCGATCATATCCTCAAAATTGTTGTATACCGTCAATGGCAAACCGTATTGCTGTTCCAACTGATTTTCGTCCAGATCCCTGCGTGAGCAGACTGCAGTGACATTTGCTCCCACAACATTCTTGAATGTTTCGATGTGAGCCCCGGCCACCCATCCAAGTCCAACAATACCGACATTTAGATCACTCATAGAAATCGAATTTAAGTAGTTTGAAAGTTCAGACTATATATGAATATTTCAATGTATGCTTATGACTTCGTTTTAGTTACTGGCAATTAATTTCAATGAAGAAAGCACTTTGCCAATTTGGCAATGACAAAATCCATGTGGGTCGGATAAAGACAGCAATGTATTATATAAGAATTATTATTGGAAAATTCTTGAACATCACGAAAAAGAGAATAAAGAACATATTATGACTCATAACACCGGAAGAAATGACCCTTGTCATTGCGGTAGCGGGAGGAAATATAAAAATTGCTGCTATGACAAAGACCATTCACAATTAGCTTCAAAACTGGGAATGATTGGCATAGTAGTCGCAATCATTCTTGTCCTGATCCTTGCTGGAATAGCTTTATCCGGAGGTGAAGGACCGCAAAACTGTCCACCCGGAACAGTGTGGTCAACTGCACATCAACACTGTCATTAGCAACATGCTGTCAGGATCTGTTAATTTAAACTCGGTGGTACCGGTTATTTATGAGATCGTAACAGAAACCTGCAAAATGCACATCGCAAACTTTAATACGTACTCGGAAATAAATTTAATCCGAAAAAAGAAAATTGAAGTATGAGTCAATTGGATATAAATGAGTTTCGTAAAATGGGTCACCAGTTGGTGGATCGAATGGCTGAATATCTGGAAGGGGTTGAAGATCAGGCACTTTTTCCAGATGTCTCTCCCAAACATCTGGAAAAACTATTCTCTGAACCATTACCAGAACATTCCGTTCCGGCGGAGGAGATTCTGGAAGAACTTGAAGAAAAACTTTTCCCCTTCTGTTGCCACGTCAATCATCCTGGATATTTCGGTTTTATTACCTCAACACCTACCCCGGTCGGAATTCTGGGTGATTTTATCTGTTCCGCCCTGAACCAAAATTTAGGGCTTTATACCATCGGGCCAGGTGCCGTTACCCTGGAGCGGCGGGCTGTACGTTGGCTATCAGATTTGGTTGGATATAATGAGCAAGCCGGCGGACACCTGACCAGTGGCGGAACGATGGCTAACCTTGAAGGAATAAAACTTGCACGGGACCGGGTCTCTGATAATAAGGTACAACATGAGGGGATTCGCAATCAATGGGCGGTATACGTGTCTGAAGAACGTCATGTATCGATAGATAAGGCAGTGGATATTATAGGAGTGGGAAGAGATGCACTACGCAAGATTCCAACCAACAATAAATTTCAGATAAACATTGAAGCACTGGAGGAGGCCATAGCGGCAGACCGAAATCAGGGAATAAAACCAATGTGTGTCATCGGCCTGGCGGGTACTACCAATACAGGTGCAATCGATCCGTTGAAAACGCTGAAAAAAATTGCCGAGCGCGAAGAGGTGTGGTTTCATGTGGATGCAGCATATGGCGGGGGTATGCTGTTGTCGAATAAATGGCCCGGGCTGCTCGAAGGGATTGAATTGGCCGACTCAATTACAATAGATCCACACAAATGGTTCTTCGCCCCCTTGGACGCAGGGGCCATCCTGGTCAAAGACCGAACACAATTAACCCGGTCTTTTGGCATGGAACCGGCTTACCTGATCGATGAAATGGATCATGAGAAAGCCCGATTTGATTATTATGTCCACAGCCTGGAACAATCGAGAAGGTTCCGTGGACTCAAGGTTTGGATGAGTTTCAAACGGTATGGGAGTAAAGAAATTGGACGTTGGATCGATTCAAATGTCGAGCAGACTCTCCATCTATATTCACTTTGTAAAGAACACCCGAATTTCGAACCTGCAACCTATCCCCCCATGTCAGCTATTTGTATTCGATACCAGTCAACGGACTTGGGAGAAGAGCATTCGAAGCGACTTCACAGAGAGGTCGCCCGACGAGTAGAGGAAAATGGAAATTATTGGATTACGACAACCCATCTTAAAGGAAAATCTTGGTTTCGGATCAATCCTGTCAATTTCCGCACTCGTATTGAACACATGGAAGGGTTACTTTCTGAATTGCAACACGAGTGTGAACGAGTTGCTTCAAGTTTAAAGAACCAATAATTGCCTTTATTTGAAACTTTAACCCCCCTCCCCTAATATCCCTGCAAGTTATTAATCAATGAAAACGGGCTGCCTGCAGCCCCCTTTGAAGTTTCAAAACCTTGATATCAAAGGCCGTCACACTTTGCCCTGAATGCACCTATCCTATCTGCTACTGCAACCATCGGGTTCAAAAATCGTCTAAGGTAGCAAATTGCAATCTAAATCTGGCACAAGGAAAGCTAATTTAGACAAGAGGGCCTCATATTTGGTAATTGTATGAGTTGAAATACCCTGTTAAATTCCTGATATCAGGAATGAATACATAAAATATCAATCGTATTGAACTGAACCTAAATCTTTTAAACAGGACGAAGATCATGAAAGATAAAAAGAAGGATTCCAAATCAAATGATGCTACATATGTATTAGGATTTATCGGTGCAGCCATTTATTACATTTCAAGTGCTACAAGTTTTTGGATGGGTGTACTTGGTTTTCTCAAATCGATGGTTTGGCCGGTTTTTCTTGTCTATGAAGCATTTATGCATTTCAGCGGTTAATGTTTAAACCCAAATCAACCCGTCACTGCTGAAGACAGAAACGAGACAATAGACAGACCTGGAGAATGTTTTAAATCTCCTCGCCGTAAACATTATCCTGAGATAAACCTGTCCCTTCTCTTTTCGCATTCACGTGATCACCAAACGTACCGAAAGCGTAACATGAGTAATACCCAAAAACAAAGCTTTTGGAAGATGGCACCGATTCTGATTTATACTTCCCACCCTTTTCTGTAAGTACGGCCTACGAACTGATTGGCCTCTTCAAGGTTGGTGATTTCCATGTTCTCCCCATCCCACAATAATTTTTTACGGCCATAGTACTCCATTTGTTCTTCACTGTTTTCACGCCTGAGCATATAGCTGCGTATAGCCAGATTCCCCATCAATACGGTTTCCGTCATCGGTCCGGCGTAGTCAAATGACGACGTTAACGCTTTGTGTTCGGGACTGTCAAAACCAGCTTTACAGGCATCAACCCACTTCCTTTGATGGCCGTATTCCGGTTCTTCGCTCTCTTCCGTTTCCGGGCCAAACTCAGTGGTTCCATCATTCAGATAGAGCTTAGGCATCAGTGGAGAGCTGTCGTTAATATTGGTCGAAATAACTCCGTTTTCTCCGATTATGAGTACACCATTGGCGCTGTTTCGCCCGCCCATATCGTGATCAGGAGGAATAATATCTGGCCGCGACGGACGAATACCGCCATCGCTCCAGGTCATCTCAATAGGGGACTTGCTCTTCTCCGTAGCTTCAAAATGAAGAGTGATGAAGGAGGAGGCCGGACACCCTTCCGGATTGTACTCGGGGGTCCACATCTGTGTAAAAATAGTCCCTACACTACACTCGGCATCGGTCGGATGACCCAGATTCAGTGTTCTGAAAGGAATATCGATCAGATGACAGCCCACATCTCCGAGCGCTCCTGTTCCATAATCCCACCAGCCTCTCCAGTTGAAGGGATGCAGGTTGGGAGTATAGGGTTTGTATTCGGCTGGACCCAGCCAGAGGTTCCAATACAACTCCTCGGGCTTTTGACTCTCATTCGGTTCCGGCATGGCAAATCCCTGAGGCCATACTGGTCGGTTGGTCCATACCTGTACTTTGGAAATTTCCCCTAACACTCCTGAATCCACCCACTTCTGGACCCTCCCCAGTAACGGGTTAGAGGCCCCCTGGTTTCCCATCTGGCTTACAATCTTATGGTCCCTGGCCATCCGGGTCAGTAATCGAGCTTCACGAATATTGTGAGTCAATGGTTTCTGGACATAAACATGAATCCCTTTTCCCATGGCAAGTTTAGCGGCCGGGCCATGAACGTGATCCGGAGTGGAAATGGTTACCGCATCAATATCAGATTCACTGTCCAGCATTTCCCGGTAATCATGATACCTTTTTGCCTCCGGAAAAGCTTCAAGAGCTCTTGAAGCCGAACCGGAAAAATCCACATCGCACAGCGCAGATACCCTTTCACGTCCATCCACCGATGCGTTAGAAATATCACTGAACCCCTTGCCGCCGGAGCCGATAGCCGCCAGGTTGAGCCTGTCGCTCGGAGCCGTATATCCGATTCCGCCAAGTACATGCCTCGGCACAAATAAAAATGAGGAAGCCACAGCACTTTTCTTTATAAAGTCTTTACGGGTAATGGAAGCGGATTCTTTTCGGTCTTTTTTCATCATGACAAGGATTTTATAAATATTTTATTAGAGGAAACAGGTGGAATAGTTATTAGTTTTCTCAAATTTTTACCCCCCAATATTCTACAATTCAAACGGTTAAGTCAAAAAGATGATA
>JBBDNC010000201.1:0-10667 GCA_040877875.1 Balneolaceae bacterium
AGTGTCGGATATATTGTATAATCGAATGTATAAAGCTCATAAAGTACAAAAGTTGGTTCAATCCACCAGAGTTTAATATAGCAGATGGATTTAAAAACCCGTCTTTATATCATTATGCTTCTGTTTTTGGCCTCAAAATGACCACAAGTTGCCTGGACGAAGTGGCCCGGAAAAAGTCTTCTGTAATTGAGATTGTAGACAACGATTATAAAGTGATAAATTAACCGCTGCTAAAATAAAGATTTTAATATGGATCAAAACAGGATAAAACGCCAAAAATTAGCCGGAAAACAACGACTGGTAGTCAAATTGGGCTCCAGAGTGTTGGTTGATGAGAAGGGGCATCCAGACCACGAGAGTATGGAACGGATTGTTGCCGGACTTGCGGAACAACATCAGGCCGGAAAAGAGATTATCCTGGTTTCATCGGGAGCGATTGCCATGGGGCTTGAAGCTTTGGGGAAAGACCGCCGTCCGGACCATCTGCCTGAATTGCAGATGGCGGCAGCCGTAGGCCAGAGTCGACTGATGCATACGTATGCAACTTATTTTGAGCAGCATAATGTCCAGATCGGTCAGGTACTTCTGACTCATGAAGATCTGAACGACCGCGAACGTCATCTGAATGCAAGAAACACCATGCGGGTGATGCTAAATTACCGTCTCATTCCGGTGGTCAATGAAAATGATGTGGTAGCTGTGGAAGAAATTCAATTCGGGGATAACGATAATCTTGCCTCGATGGTTGCTGCTCTCGTAGAAGCGGATCTGTTGATCCTTTTGACCAGTACAAACGGGTTGAGGGACAAGCTGGGAACGCCGGACGAGGAAAGAATCCCGTACCTGGAAAATATCGATCGTGATGTCTTGTCAATCGCCGGAAGAAAGGGAAGTGAATGGTCATCCGGTGGTATGTACACCAAGTTGCAATCTGCTGAACGGGCGGTCAGAGCGGGAACGCAGGTGGTGATTGCAGACGGACGGGAGACTGAAATTATTCGACGCATCCTGGAGGGGGAAGATCTTGGTACGTTCATCGATTCAGAGTCGGCCGATGGAGGTATGCGGGGCCGCAAGCGCTGGATTGCTTTTTTCCGTCGGGCACGAGGCTCCTTAACGGTTGATAGCGGGGCTGCCCGGGCCATTACAGAGAATGGAAACAGCCTGCTTCCCGTTGGCATCAAGGAGGTCGACGGACGTTTTTCAGTCGGAGATCTCGTCAATGTAAAGTCAGAAGATGGAGAGGTGGTTGCCCGTGGGTTAACCGCATACGGTTCAGAGGATGTAGATCGGATAAAAGGGCTTCAATCTACGGAAATTTCCAGTATTTTAGGAGAAACCCATTTTGAAGAAGTGATTCACAGAGATAATATGGTTATCGTGAAGGATCGAGAATAGTAAATGGCTGGATACAATACATTATATAACCTGAAATTGTAAACAACGAGAACCATGGGTACGGAAGTTAAGGAAACGGTAGCAGAGCAAATGGAAACGATCGGACGACGGGCCCGCCGGGCTTCTCGTGAATTGACAGGGTTATCGACAGAGGATAAAAACAGGATTTTAAACGCGATGGCGGATGCTTTGGAGAGGCATACTCAGAAAATTCAGGAGATTAACCGCGAGGATGTGGAAGAAGGCAAGGCAAAAGGTCTCTCCGGCGCGATGGTCGACCGACTCATTTTGAACGACAAAAGGATGGATGCCATGATCCGGGGAGTCCGGGACATTGCAAATCTGCCTGATCCTGTCGGACGGGTCCTGAAGTCGTGGAAAAAGGAAAACGGATTGAAATTGAACAAGGTTTCCGTACCTATCGGGGTGATCGGAATGATTTATGAATCCCGTCCGAATGTAACGGCGGATGCGGCTTCACTGTGCTTCAAGGCATCCAATGCGATTATCCTTCGGGGCGGCTCTGAAGCCTTGCGGAGTAACAAGGCAAT
The DNA here is from genome assembly GCA_040877875.1 of Balneolaceae bacterium. Lineage (GTDB taxonomy): Bacteria > Bacteroidota > Rhodothermia > Balneolales > Balneolaceae > JBBDNC01. Next base: position 1,950 of record JBBDNC010000201.1, read on the forward strand.
TGCCGAAGCACTTCTGGAAGGGGGGCGGTCGGCCGGCTTGCCGGAATATGCCCTGCAATTGGTTCCAGTGCGGGACCGTGAGGCCGTACAAAAGCTGATTACCATGGATGAATTTGTAGATGTTATTATTCCAAGGGGAGGAGAAGGATTGATCCGGGCAGTGGCTGAAAATGCAACCGTACCGGTACTGAAACATTATGAAGGTATTTGCCATGTATACGTGGATCAAGCGGCGGATCCGGAGATGGCTCTAAAGATTGTGGAGAATGCCAAGTGCCAGCGGCCGGGTGTTTGTAATGCGGCTGAAACATTATTGGTGCATTCGGAGCTTGCCGAAAAGTGGCTTCCCCGGGCGATTGAAATGTTGCGTGACCTGAAAGTTGAATTGCGGGGGGATGAACGAAGCCGGGCGATTGATTCGTCCCTCAAACCTGCTACGGAAGAAGACTGGAAAACCGAATATCTGGATCTGATTCTTTCTATCAGGGTTGTTGACAGTGTGGAAGAGGCGGTAGATCATATCAACACCTACGGTTCAGGTCACTCGGATGCAATCGTTAGTGGCAACAGGGAAGCCCGGCAGTACTTCAAAACCCGGGTCGACTCAGCGGCGGTCTTTGTGAATACATCGACCCGATTCATGGACGGTGCAGAGTTCGGGATGGGAGCCGAGATCGGTATCAGTACCGACCGGCTCCACGCCCGCGGGCCCGTCGCACTCGAAGAATTGACCAGCTACAAATATATTGTCGAAGGCGAAGGGCAGGTACGGACTTAGCAAGTCATGTCCGCCGCCCGGCGGAAGGAGTAGCGGTTATCCGGTTCTTTTCTGAAAAATACTCAAAGATTCTAACGTACTACCGCGAAAACCCCTTGTTTGTCCGTCATCCTCTGCTCCCTGGTTTTTCCCGGCTGCTTGATGGACAGTATACTTCCTTCTTTATTTGCCTTTCCGGGTCCAGTCGACTTTACTCAGAACCAGCCAGAGCCCGAAAAGGACAAGGGGAACACTTAACCAGTGGCCCATATTCAGGATCAGGGCTTGTTCGAAGTCCGAGTGATGAAGCTTGGTGAATTCGATGAGAAACCGTCCGGTAAAGAGCAGCACCAAAAAGCTGCCAAAGAGAGAGCCTTCCGGCGGCTTTTTATCATAACGTTTATATATCCACATCAAGACGGCGAGAACAACCACACAGGAAAGAGATTCATAAAGCATGGAGGGATGGCGGGGGACCAGATCGATGCGTGAGAAAACGACCGCCCAGGGGAGTTCCGTGGGTTCTCCGAGAATTTCGGAATTGAAAAAGTTGCCGACACGGATAAATATACCGCCAACAGCTACACCCGGCACCACACGATCTGCAAGCCAGTAAAAAGTCATACGTGGTGTGCGTTTCACATACAGCCACATGGCAATGATAATGGCAATGGCAGCCCCGTGAGAGGCCAATCCGCCACGCCAGATTGCAATGATGTGCTCCGGATTCCGAAGATAGTAGTTCAGGTCGTAGAAAATGATATGTCCCAGCCTGGCACCGATAATCGTGGCGATGAGAATGTAGAAGAGCAGACGGTCGAGCTCTTCCTGTGTTCGATTTGCGTCCCGGTACAATTTGGCGGCAATCATATATCCGAAAATAAAGGCACAGGCAAACATCAACCCGTACCACCGGGGTTGAATCGGCCCGATCGTATCAATTGTGGGGCCTCCGATCAGTAAAAAAGGAAGTTGTCCGATGATCAGGGCACCCCCGATCAGCGTCCAGGATTTCCAGGCCGGTACCTGCTGCTGTTTTTCAGGGTCGTTCGGGATGAATTTTTGCCACCCGTACCACAGGAGGATAATCCCCAGGATAATTCCCCAGATGTAGATAGGGAAGGGGAGTTCAAAGGGGGAAATCGTAAAAATGCTGGGATCCATGTCCCAGACAAAATATCCTTCGGGTGGTTGCATAGGATCAGTGGGTTCTGTATTCGCCGCATGAAAATACAAAAGGCGCGGACAGGGAGCAAAGGTGGAAAAGCAATCATGTCTGGAAGCTTACAGGACTTAGCCTGATTGACTGCGGAAAAGTAGAATTTGGTTCTATCGCAGGCTCTTTATTGTGACATGACACTAGTTTCTTTTAAAAAGGCGGTCCAGTGCATTTTTGCCCGCATCCTGCAAGGCGTCTTGGATCAGGTTCTCGATGATGGTTTGACGGGGTGAGATCCGGGGCCTGGCCATGGTACCGGTGATGCGGATTGGGACGACAATGATGCCGTCGTCACGGGTCAGTGCATCCACAGCACGGCTGGTGAGGATCGATGCAATACCTTTTCGAAATTGCTGCGGCAACATCAACTGTGCGGTAAAATCAATTTCGTCTGTGACAAGATGTTGGGTGCCTTCCAGTTCAAGGCCGATATTTTCACTGGTGAGACGAAAATCACTCAGGGTCAGCACGGCTTCCCGGATTTCAAACGTTGCCTGCCACTCATCCATTGCCAGGCTTTTCAGGGCCTCGGCCCCCAGCCATTCAGCCAGTTGAGCCTGGAGCGGGTGGCCCTGCAGGCGTGCCCGGCTCATGCCAAAACTCCCTTTGGCAACCGTGTTTTCGATGGATGGATTAAAATATACGTCGAGATCCGTTTGATAGTCCACTTGTGTGTTAAATGCACCGGTTACATGTTTTTCAAATCGGCTGTTTTGGCCCAGAACCGGGAATTCACGAAACAGGGTCGCAACTTGCACATTCTGTAGTTCTCCCTGGAAGCGAAGGTTCGTATGAGCCGGTTCGGGGACGTTCCATATCATCCGCCCGGTGGCTTGTCCGCCGAAAATATTCGCTTCTGCTTCGTCAATGAGAATCTGGTCTGGAGTGGTTCTTCCCTTTCCCCTGAGGTTTGTGATGGAAACTCCTACCATCCTCAATGTGTCTATATTTGCAGAAACGGTACTGTTCATATCAGGCAGGGTAATCGGGTAGGCGGTTTCCGTCTCATCCTCCCAATCGATCATTTCGTCCAGGTTAAAAAGCTGTCCCCGGTAATTCCCTGACAAGGCAGGCATGGTTGCCGCACTGTTATGTTCCTGTAGAAAGCCAAGATAGTTTTGAAGGCGGCCTTCCAGGGCAAAGTCGGACGACCCGTAGTTCATGGTCAATCCCTCGATGGTCATGGCTTCGGGAGTGACCGACAACTTGCCCCCGAGTCCGGTTACGGGGAGTCCGAGTGAATCCCCATAGGCTGAAACATCGAAAACTTCCATCGATCCATTGAGAGCGATTTGCATGGGATCCCCTGCCGGGCCTTTGGCATTCAGATTCATGACGGCATTTCCTGTCAACTTATTAATCCACGGTTCGAGTGAGTAATAATCGGTGGCATCCGAGAGCAGGGCCGTACCGTCCAGGTTCAGGTCAAACACCGGCTCCTCATCCAGATAGTTATCGATGGTCCCGTTCATGGAGATTGAATTGTTGCCCGTCCTGAAACGCCCTTCCCGGATGGTAAGCTGCCGTCCTGTTGCCGAGGCCAGGAACGTGATCTCTTCCAGGGGTTTCCCGACCCGTCGGTGGGCGATATAGCCGTTCTGCAGTTCTATTGTACTTTGCTGCAGGGCCTCCTGGATCGGATCTGCCCGGCCACGGAGAGTTGCATCCGCTTTCAAACGTCCCCGAAGGGTTAGAGTATCTTCGTCGATCGGGTAAAAATCCTTGAGAGTTGAAAGATCGAAATCAAGATTCGCACGCAGGTCGAAATTTGGCTGGTCACCCATCGGGCCGGCAATCGAACCGGACATGGAAAAGAGGTTGGTCACCGCCCGGAACGAAGCACTGTGAATTTGCACCAGGTTTTGGTTGGCCTCTACATCGGCCGTGATATCTTCGATGGCACGGGGTACATCGGTATACTTCAGTAAACCGTTTTCCAGTTGAAATACTCCTTGAAAGACAGCCTGGTCAGGATTCTGTAGGTTACCGTTGGCCGTAGCGTTGACAGCCATGGCGCCGGAGAGCTCTTCGATGTCAAAATCGGAGAGAGGAATGAACCGGCTTACGGTTGCGAGATCCACGTTGCCCTCAAGCTCCAGCGAAAAGGGGGAATCCTCATCCAGCGGGCGGTCGAGAATACCGGAGGCACGGATGCCGTTCCCTGCGGCTTCTGCAGAAAAACGTTCCAGTTCGAGTCGGTCGTTGTTGGCGGTCAGTAAAAAGGAGATTTTTTGAATAGGTTCTTGCAAATCGGGATTTTGAACAAACCCTTCGTTGACATTCATGGTAAAGTCGAACTGCGGGAATTGATCTGAAGAATAATTGCCTGATATACCGCCGTCCAGTGCAAGAGTTCCCCCGGTTTCCAGTCCCTGAAGGTGTTCACGAAGGCCCGGAGGAGCGAGGCCGAGCAGTTCGCCGAAATTATCCGAGGCGGATGAAAAGGCGAGATTGAGTTCAAGTGCTTCACTGTTCCAGCGGCTGATCGATCCCGAGAGATTCAGATCTAATCCGCGGATGGAAAATATTCCTTTTTCAAGAGTCAAAGTCTCATTTTCAAGATCGATGACCGAAGTCTGTTGCAGGCTCAGGGAAAGGTTATTCAGGTAACGGGTCTCATCCCGGGTCAGAGAGAGAGCTTTCAGCCTTACATCTGCGCTGCTTTCGATGAGTCCGGAAAACGAGAGTCCGATGTCTGCATCCATTCCATCGAGTTCGGCCTGCGTTCGGGTGAGATCATCCCGGTATCGGATTACGGCATCACGAACCAGGAAGTGTGGGATTCGGACCGTAAATGCGGATTCATCCTCAGCCGGTTCATCGGTTTCCATGAGAGAATCGAAACTGGTTGTGGAATCCTCATAAACGGTGTAGTAGATCGTGGGACTATAAAGCTCGAGACGGGTTAGATGGATCTCGTTTCTCAGGAGAGGGAAGACCTTGACTGCGGCAATCGTTTGATCTATTTCAATGAGAGATCCACCCTCATCATCCGGTATCCTAAAACCGTCCAGCCGGATGCCGGCCTGGGGGAACGTCCGAAAAAATGTCAGTGACATCTGATCGATCTGAACTTCCCGTCCGGCAGCCTCATTCAGGTGCGGCTGGATCAATCTTTTCAGACGCTCATCGGTGAAATATAAATTAAGGGCGATCACCAGGATCATCAGCCCGGCGAAAAGCCCTATAAGAATTTTTAAAAAAAGTTTCATGGATGAGTGGTTTAAGGGCAAGTAAGGTTCCTTTTGACAAGGATAAAGGTGTCTCTTTTTGTGAGGAGACCCTCCTGATCCGTCCGGGGAATCAGGGCAGGGTTGATATACGTTTCATGTTAATTTGGCAATCGTCTTATTATAAACGTACAAGAAACACTAAACGTATCCGGCCGGCAACTCAGTCTTCCAGATCCCTGCGAATTGCATCCATTCGTTTTCCCAACACAGAATCCGTTGCGGAAAACGATTTTTTATCCGGCAGATCTTCGTTTACGCTGATATAAAACTTGATTTTTGGTTCAGTACCCGAGGGACGTGCAGAGATGATACTGCCGGCTTCTGTGATGAATTGCAGGACATTCGAGGAAGGCAGCTCGATATTGCCGGTTTCTCCTGAGTTGAGGTTTTTTTCAGTCCCCTCCAGATAGTCCTTGACGGTTACGATCTTCTCCCCTCCGAGGGAGGAAGGAGTATTTGACCTGAAATTCTCCATCATCTCACGGATTTCCTCTGCACCTTTTTTGCCCTTTTTGGTCAGGGAGATCAAATCTTCCTTGTAGAGTCCGTATTCCGTGTAGATCTCAATCAGGGCATCAAAGAGGGATTGTCCGAGAGATTTATAGTAAGCCGTCATTTCAGCGATGATTGTACAGGCCACTACGGCGTCCTTGTCGCGGACGTGGTCGCCGATCAGATAGCCATAGCTCTCCTCCCCGCCGGCAATAAACTGTTCTTTGCCCTCCAGTTCCGTCATCAGTGCCCCGATATATTTGAAGCCGGTAAGAGTGTTATAACAGGTCACGTTCTTTGATGCGGCAATTTTGTCGAGGAGGTAGGTTGTGACGATCGTTTTGACGATATATTCTTTCCCTGTCAGTTTCCCCTTCTCTTCCCAGGCGTTCAGCAGGTAGTGAATGAGCAGAGTGGCGATTTGATTGCCATTGAGCAGGATAAACTCTCCGTCCCTGTTTTTGACGGCGATCCCCACGCGGTCACCGTCCGGATCGGTTGCCATCACCAAATCGGCATCCAGTTTCCGGGCTTTGTCAATGGCCATGGAGAGGGCTTCATGCTCTTCGGGGTTGGGGTACACAACCGTTGGGAAGTTACCGTCGATTGTACATTGTTCCTCAACCAGGTTGATGTTGGTAAAACCAACTGCTTTCAGGGCATCCGGGACAATTTTTACGGTCGTTCCATGTATGGGGGAGAAAACGATTTTCAGCTCGTGATGATCCTGAATAATCTGTGGCCGGACAGAAGCTGCCCGTACCCGTTCGATATATTTTTGATCCATCTCACTACCCATAATTTCAATATTCTCTTCAGCCGCATCAAAATTGATTTTATCAACGCTGTCTATTTTGTTGACCTCGGTGATAATATTCTTATCGTGGGGCGGGATGACTTGTCCGCCGTCCCGCCAGTAGGCCTTGTAGCCACTGTACTCTTTCGGGTTGTGTGAGGCAGTGAGCATCACCCCACTGTGACAGTTAAGGTGGCGTATAGCAAAGGAAAGCTCCGGCGTCGGTCGCAGGGCATCAAAAAAGTAGACATAGATCCCGTTTGCGGAAAACACTTCGGCTGTGATACGGGCGAAAATTTCAGCATTATTTCGATTATCGTGGGCGATGACCACCTTAATCTGTTCATCCGGGTAGACCTTTTTTAGATAGTTACTTAGTCCCTGGGTTGCGCTCCCAAGGGTGTACTTGTTGATCCGGTTGGTTCCAACTCCCATAATCCCCCGAAGACCGCCAGTTCCGAATTCAAGGTCTTTATAGAAAGCATCGGTCAACTCTTCATACTTTTCCTCATCCAGTAATCGCCGGATCGCCGACCGGGTTTCTTCATCGTAATTACCCTCAAGCCATGTGTTAATGCGTTTTGAAATCTTCGAATCGAGTTTTCCCATGAGTAGATGTCTTTCTTTTTTGGTTTGACGACTTACAGAGCAAATGTAAGTGGTTTGATTCAACAAAGACAGAAGATCCGTCAGCCGGTCTATATGATAAACCGATTGTAGCAGCATTTCGACTTCCCCCAGTAGGATCTCCCGGTATTTTCGGACAATCGTTCGTGGATCCGTCACCCGGGGGATGCCGGAAAACGGCCTCCTTCACCCTATTCTCCCGGGCCGGTTTTGAAAAACCGTTTGGAGTGTCTGGCAAGTCAGGGATCTGCGATGGGTCGCAGCTCCTGTTGAATCATAGTGTGACTCATAAAAAAGAGTGAGCCGTCACTCTTCAGGAAGCTGCCAGATATCCACCCGGTTCAGGTCAATATAGGGGACGGCCACCTGATTTCGCTGGGTGTCCAGTCCGATATCTGCAGGGCGTCCCGGTGTATGAATGAGGAGAAAGTCTGATCCATTCTCGATTACATGCAGGCTCGAATCGACCTGGCTGGCAGCCAACATCCGGCCATTCAGGAATTCAATGCCGTCAAAATTTCCCCCGCTGCCGGCTTGGGTAAACTCATTTAAAGATTCTTCCGAAGGGTCCCATGCATAAAATGTCAGGGCTTCATTCCAGGGGGCCAGTACCAGTTGATGACTTGCCGGATCCAGTGTAATGCCGTTTGGCGGATGAGGAAGCGAGCCTTCGACGATGGATACATTACCTTCCTGTATTTGATAGAGCCTGGATTGGCCCGTATCGGTGACATAGAGATTTCCATCGGAACCCGCTGCGATATCGTTGAGAAAGCCGGGCTCAAATTCTGTAAAGTCTACAAAATCGACCTGATCTCCCGTCATTCTGTTGAATCCGTGAATACCATCTATATCTGCAGCCCACAGGATATCAGCGGTAATATACATTCCCCGTGGAGCGTGCAAAGGATGCTCGTCAGTACCGGTTATGAATTCAAGCTCATCAATCGTGCCATCCGGGGTCACCTTGGATATAAAACCGTTTTCATCGCGGTCATTCCCGCCACCTGTAAAATTAGAAACAAAATATACATCCTGGCCGGGGTCATATCGTACGGCCTCGGGGCCAGAAAATCCGGATATACTCTGTACCCGTGCAGTAGAGTCCTGAACGGTTTGCCAGGTAAGGGTTGTCATTTCCTGTGTTTCATCCTGGCTGCAAGAGGCAAAAAGCAAAGTTGCCAGCATGCATATTGAAAGCGAAAGCGATAATTGATTCTTCATGGTAGTTCCCCGATTAATAATTCCTGATTTAATGATTCTAAGGGTAAATGTACGTTCCTTCACGGACATTTTCGAATATAAGTCGCTATTTATGATCCGGCAACCATCGTAGGCCTTTTAATGCACAAACGTTTCCCAGGGAAGAGAGAAACCGGTTGCCAGTGAAAGCCTCTATTGTTTTCTCTGCTCTAAGTATTGAATCGATGCCATTTTCCTGCCCCCCCTCCGCATACCATTCCCGTTTTGATCCATTTTCACCTTCTCTGACTTTACAATTATTTCGGTTTCGCAGCAGTTTTATTTTAATTTTATTGAAGAAGGCTTTGCAAAACCAAGATTTTTGTTCAAGTTCAAAGCCAGTCCGCCAGCC
>JBBDNC010000202.1:0-51509 GCA_040877875.1 Balneolaceae bacterium
TCAACCTCCCTCTGGCCTTGTCCTTGAACAAAATCCCTGGTTCTGCAAAGCCCTCCCATTGTGTTTTTTACATCTTATTTTTCAAAGAGCATGAGATATTAATAGATTTCATCCCGGCCTCCCGGTTGATTGACCCAACAGGGATCATCGTCATGGAAGGACGAGAAATAGAAGCAATATACTAAAAATTCAATCTGACACTGATTAACCTGGCATGTGAATCCTGTGTCCAACGCGATTCTCAAAGATAGATCCGAACCAACTACCTGTATTGAATAAAAAAAGACGGTAACTCGGGAACAAGAGTCTCCGGAGTGTCATGATCCCGGAAAATTATTTCCGGTTAACCTCCGGTTTAGGCTGTAGATTCGGAACCGTTTGACGACACAGGCCCAATATGACAAGTGTATTCAGAAAATGAATTCCTACGGATTTAATAATTTTAAAAAAAATCTGTAAGTCTGACGCCAATTCTTTATCATACATATATTGAACATATATCTGAAATTGGTTATTCTGTCCGGCAGGAACCGAACAGAAACTTTAAACGGATTCCATCCGATCGGGGATGACAGAATGTGACACTTATATCCCGTATACTCAATTCAAATTCGACTCTAATTTTTTAATTCAACCGGATACCGACATGGCTTCTTCAAATTCAAACAACAACAGTGACCGACAAAAAGCGCTCGAAATGGCTGTTGGGCAAATCGAAAAACAGCATGGAAAGGGCACGATTATGAAACTGGGGGACTCTCCCAATCAAAAAATAGATGTCATATCAACCGGTTCCATTATGGTGGATTATGCATTGGGAGTCAACGGGGTGCCGCGCGGAAGGGTCACTGAAATTTACGGGCCGGAAGCAAGCGGGAAAACCACCCTGGCGCTCCAGGTGATCGCCCAAGCTCAGAAATCCGGGGGGTATGCGGCCTTTATTGATGCCGAACATGCCTTCGATCCCCGCTATGCCAAAGCACTCGGGATCAACACGGATGAGCTGCTCGTTTCCCAGCCGGACAGTGGAGAACAGGCTCTGGAAATAACGGAAACACTGATCCGTTCAGGGGCCCTCGATGTCATCGTGGTTGATTCGGTTGCCGCCCTCGTGCCCCGGGCTGAACTGGAAGGGGAAATGGGAGATTCCCACGTCGGCCTTCAGGCACGGCTTATGTCGCAGGCCCTGAGAAAAATCACCGGTATTGTCAGTAAAACGCGAACCTCATGTATCTTCATCAATCAGATTCGTGAAAAAATCGGGGTGATGTTTGGCAACCCCGAAACTACCTCCGGCGGACGCGCCCTGAAATTTTATTCATCAGTGCGGCTCGATATCCGGCGAATCGGTGCGATTAAAAAAGGAGATGACGTAGTAGGGAACCGCACCAAAGTGAAAGTCGTCAAGAACAAAGTGGCACCGCCGTTTAAAGTTGTAGAATTTAACATCATGTACGGGAAAGGGATTTCCAGGGTCGCGGAACTTCTCGATCTTGCTGTGGAATATGATATCATTGAAAAGAGAGGAAGCTGGTATCGATACGATGGGGAACCGATTGGCCAGGGGACCGATGCCGCCATGCAATTCCTCGAAGAGGATGAGAAACTGGCAGTCAAAATCGAAGAAAGCGTCCGGAAAAAACTTTTCCCGGAGGAGACGGAAACGGAATCTGATTCAAAAGACTCAAGTCAAGAAAACGGCAAGGAGAAAAAGGAAGAAGTCTCTGCTGATGAACAATAAAGGGGAAGTCCCGGACCCATTTGCGAAGTGCGAAGCCGAACTTCCGGCTTCCATCACATCGATTCATCCTCAGAAAAAAAACAGTAACCGGTTCTCCCTTTTTCATGAGGAGCATTTCATGCTCGGGGTCTCCTCGCACACCCTTCTTAAATTCAAACTTGAAAAAGGGGTGAAACTCACCCGTTCCCTATTTTCAAAAATCGTATCCGAAGAACAATTCCTGGCCGTAAAAGACTATTTGTACCGGTTATTGGGGCGGCGCGATCATTCAAGAAATGAACTGAAGACCAAAGCCCTGCGCAAGGGATATCCCGGGGAACAGACAGAGCTTGTCCTGGAAGAACTGGAACTGAAAGGGCTGATCGATGACCTCTCCTTTGCACAAAAATATATAGCTGACAAGATCTCCCTTCAGCAATGGGGCCCGATGAAAATCAAAGTACATCTGCATAAAAAAGGAATTCCCGATTCGGTCATACAACAGGCTCTGTCAGAACAGACCCGGGGTTTGCAGCTACATCAGATTTGCGTAGATTTAGCCTTCAAACACAAACTTCGTTTTCTCAGGGAAAAAGATGAGACCAAAAGAAAACATAAAATCATGAAGTACCTTCAACGCAAAGGTTTTCAATATGATACGATAAACCGTGCGCTGCCGGAAATTTTCAACAGACTAAATGTTTAGGAACATAACTCTCGACAAGATCGTACGATTTGTAATCGGTCTGGCGGCCGTTATACTTTTGGTATTGATTTTGCTAAACTACAGCAACCTGGTCGCATACGGAATCATTGCGATGTTGTTGAGCTATCTGCTTGATCCGGTAGTCAACCGTATGCAGTCTGCAGGAATGAATCGTACCCTTGCCATCACTCTGACACTCACTTCTGTTATCCTGATGATCGTATGGGTCTCCACCAGTATTATTCCGATCCTGGCCAATCAGATGGCGGGGCTTGCCCGGCAGTTAACCATGGAGAATGTCCGGTTTATCGCTGATCAGATTGAGCGCCAAATGATCGAAAATTTCGAGTTCCTCCCTGCAGGCTTTCTTCGTGACAGGATCTCCCAGGCATCGGAAAATTTATTCGATGTCGGGAGGGTCCCTGACATTCTGGGGAATCTGATAGGCATATTCACGAATCTGTTTGCTGCCTTTCTGGTGATTCCGTTTGCCACGTTTTTCTTTCTTAAAGACGGAAGCAGGATTCGAAGAGACCTGCTTCAACTGGTTCCCAATAAATATTTCGAAACAACTCTCAGCCTCATTGATAAAATAGAAACGCGTCTCGGTTTCTATTTCCGAAGCGTGCTCCTGCAAAGTCTGCTGGTGGCACTCTTTTCCTGGCTGACTCTCTCCATCGCCGGGCTCTCGAATTCTGCCTCTGTCGGAATCACGATCGGAGTTGCCAATACGATCCCTTATTTCGGGCCGGTTATCGGATATATACTCTCTTTCATGGTATCTATCATTGAAACCGGGGATTTCACACTTGTTCTCCCCTGTGTTCTGGCCGTTCTGGTAGTTCAGATACTTGATAATGTTGTCTTCCAGCCGTTGATTTTTTCAAAATCCGCTGACATGCATCCGGTTGCCATACTTTTTATTATCTTGATCGGTGCGGAAACGGCAGGAATTCTGGGGATGCTTGTTGCCATTCCGTTTGCCACCATTATCAAGATTACCGTGAACCAGATCAGTTGGAGTTTCAATAATTATTATATTTTCAGAAATGAATCGACAACCCAGTCCACTCCGAATCCGGTTATACCAAAACCGCCGGATGAACCCTGAAATATTCTTTATTGCGTGAATACAATTGTCGTTTTTGCATCAGGATCAGGCAGTAACTTTCAGGCGATTATCGATGCCATAGAAAATGAAACCCTCGATGCACAGATTGCCGGGCTGATATCCAGCAAAAAACAAATTCAGGCTATCCAAAGAGCTAAAAAATCGGGGATTCCCGTTCGGGTTATCAACCCATCCGACTATCGGAATCCGGAAGAATTCGGAATTGCCTTACTTCGGCAATTGCACCTCTGGAATCCTTTCCTGATTGTACTCGCAGGATATACGGTCAAAGTCCCTGATCAGGTAATTTCAGAATACCGCAATCAAATCATCAATATCCATCCCTCTCTCCTGCCTAAATTCGGAGGACGGGGATACTTTGGCAAAAAAGTCCATAAAGCTGTCTTAGAGGCAGGGGAAAAAATATCCGGATGTTCGGTTCATTTCGTGGATGAAAATTATGATGAGGGCCCGATTATCGCCCAGAGGCAGGTGCCGGTGCTCGAGGAGGACACTCCGGATTCACTTGCCGAACGCATCCTCGATGAAGAGCACAAACTCCTGCCGGAAGTGATCGCCAGACTTTTGTCTGAATCCGATAATTAATGATAACAAGTAACCTGTAATCCTTAACCGTGACTCTCAAGCCTTTAGCAAACCTTCCGCAAAACCCTTTACCCATTAAACGAGCTCTGCTTTCCGTTTCGGACAAAACAGGCCTGATTCCCCTGGCCAAAGTACTGGCAGACAGGGGGGTTGAATTGATCTCTACCGGGGGGACAGCCCGTGTAATCCGCGAAGCCGGCTTAACGGTAAAAGATGTGTCGGAAGTAACCGGATTTCCGGAGTGCCTGGACGGCCGGGTTAAAACCCTGCATCCTCATATCCATGGAGGAATTCTGGCGCGAACCAGCCATGAGCCGGATAGCAAAGAACTACAATCCCTTCAAATCGACCCTATTCAACTGGTTGTCGTGAATCTCTACCCGTTTAAGCAAACCATTTCTGCTCCGGATTGTACCCCTTCGAAGGCTATGGAAAATATAGATATCGGCGGACCCACAATGATCCGTGCGGCTGCCAAAAATTTTGCCCATGTTTGTATCCTGTCCCGTCCCGGTCAGTACGAGTCATTCCAGAGGGAATTCACCGAAGCGGACGCCATCTCATTTGAGAGCAGGAAAAAAATGGCGGCTGAGGCCTTTCAGCACACAACTGATTATGACAGGGCTATCTGCGGATATTTTTCTGAAATGCTCGGGGAAGAATTGCCCGGGCAGTTCAATCTGAGTTTGAAAAAATCTTCCACTCCGCGATATGGTGAAAACCCGCATCAGGCGGCAGCCGTTTACGGAAACCAGGAGGAGTTTATCGATTGTTTTCATGGAAAGGAACTCAGTTATAATAATTTTCTTGACATGGATGCCGCCCTCAACCTGATGGCCGACTTTCAACAGGATGATCCGGCCGTCGCCATCTTTAAGCATACCGTACCCTGTGGAGTTGCAGTGGATTCCACCCTCAAAAAAGCCTATGAGAAAGCCTTCTCCACCGACACAGTCTCACCGTTTGGAGGGATCATCATCTGTAACCGGCCAATGGACCGTGAAACGGCTGAAACCATCGATCAAATTTTTACCGAAATCATGCTGGCTCCCTCTTTTACAGACGACGCCCTGAAACTGCTTCAAAAGAAAAAGAATCGCCGGCTCGTCAGGATTCTGAATTATCCCGGTGAATCCGGTGGAAACCAGTTCCGATCCATCTTCGGAGGGGCTTTGGTTCAACGGACAGACAAAGAGCCATTCGATCGCAATAAATATAAAACCGTGACCGAACGTCAGCCGTCCGAAGAGGAATGGAGAGACTTGATCTTCGCATGGAAGATCGTTAAACACGTTAAATCCAATGCAATTGTGTTTGCCAAAAACGGTCAGACACTTGGAATCGGAACCGGTCAGACCAGCCGCATAGAAAGTTCCGAGATCGCCGTCAGAAGCGCCCAAAATCAGGGCCTGTCACTCAAAGGGTCTGTCGTAGCCTCCGATGCCTTTTTCCCTTTTGCTGACGGAGTACAGGCAGCGGCTAAAGCCGGGTCTAAAGCGGTGATTCAACCCGGAGGCAGTATACGGGATGAAGAAGTTATCCGGGCGGCAGACCAGCATCAGATGGCCATGGTATTCACCGGAAGGAGACATTTTAAACATTAACTTCCAGAAGGCTTTGAAAAACCTGAATTTTTGTTCAAGATCAAGACCAGAGGGATTTTAAAACCGCAGCATATTAGTCATATGTGAGGATTTTAAAATCCCGCTCCTCCTTTATCCCACGGAGCGATAGCGGAGTGATAACGCAGATATTGGGCAAAAAGACGGTTTTGCAAAGCCTTCTTCCAGTCATTACGTGTTAACTGTGTGTCAACAGATCCCTGCAAAGATCAAATGATTGTTGAATGCATACTGGGTCTGCATGCCAACCTTCGTTCCTTCCTGTAACCATACTTTGCTGTGCCTGCAGGTACTGATACTTCCTGCTACAGTATATAGGCCGGATCCTTACCTAACCTTCGGAAGCAACCTGAGCTGCCTTCCAGACTTTCCTGCAGAGCTCACGCCTTCACGTGACTTAAACTTTACAGTCAATATCGTTTCGTACTTCATCTATTTATGTTTTCTGAACAACTCTATTCGCAAATAGAAGTACAAAATTGTATTTTCTTTTTGTATAGTTCCACAACTGTTAATTTAATAACCTATGTCGATGTCGGATACTGCGGTCAAGCATAAAACTGTCACAGAAAATTCTCGTTCACAAAACAACAAAGGGCTTTTTGACTTTTTATATACGGACATAGCCATCGATCTGGGAACGGCAAACACACTTATCTATTCAAGAAATAAAGGAATCATTCTCAACGAACCTTCGATTGTTGCTCTCAACAATCAGGGTGAGCCGGTTGCCACAGGTCACGAAGCTCAACTGATGCATGAAAAAACCCACAAAAACATCCGAACGGTACGCCCCTTGAGAGACGGAGTTATAGCGGATTTTGAAGTTGCCGAACAAATGATCCGCGGAATGATCAAAAAAGTCAAAATGAAGTGGTACTCCACCACGCGTCAAATGGTCGTTTGTGTCCCCAGTGGGATTACCGAGGTTGAACGCAGGGCTGTTCGTGACAGTGCGGAGCACGCCGGTGCCAAGGAAGTCTACCTTGTAGACGAACCCATGGCTGCTGCAATCGGAATCGGGTTGAATGTCCATGAACCGGTCGGCAATATGATTGTGGACATCGGGGGTGGAACCACTGAAATAGCTGTCATTGCCCTTTCAGGAATTGTCTATGCCCAATCCGTCCGCTTGGGAGGAGATGAGCTGAATGAAGATATCATTAACTACTTCCGCCGAAATCACAACCTGTTAATCGGTGAACGTACGGCGGAAAAAATAAAATGTGAAATCGGCTCTGCCGCACCGCTGGATGAAGAGCTGGAAATGATTACAAAGGGCCGCGATCTTGTAAACGGCGTACCCCGTACCCGGCAGGTAACTTCCAAAGATGTTCGTGAGGCTATTTCCGAATCCGTAAATACGATTGTCGAAGCCATTACAAAATCACTTGAGCAAACTCCTCCCGAACTCTCTGCGGACATACTGGATCGGGGGATTATGCTGACCGGTGGGGGCGCATTGTTGAAAAACCTGGACAAGTTGATTATTGAAACCACCGATCTTCCTGTTCATATAGCGGAAGATCCTCTGACAGCCGTAGTCCGGGGGACCGGAGCCATTCTGGAAGATCTTGATTATTACAAGAGTGTAATCACTTAACATAACCTTGTACAAGTGAATGCGATTCCGATTACCACGCATTAGTGATGCAAAAGATTATATCTTAACCGCTTTGATTTTGGTTTTTGCGACTTCTCTCATGATCTCGCGACATGACGGAGGCTTGCAAAATATACGAAAAGTATCCTATACCCTCCTCAGCTATCTGGAGCAACCCCTGTCTACCATCCGGGTCTATCGCCAGGCGCTGAATACCAATACATACTTGCAGAGACAAAATGTGCTGTTGCAGGATGAGCTCAGCCGGCTCAGATCCGCGGAAGAACAAAACCGTATTTTAAGGGATTTGCTTGAATTTCGTGAAAACTCAGAATACCCGCTTTTGCCCATTACCATTGTGGCCAAGGAATTGACAAGCATGAATAACTCTCTGACAATTAGTGCAGGTGGAAACGACGATCTCCATAATGGGATGCCGGTTATCAATTCAGACGGGTTAATCGGAAAAGTAATCGTGACTGCAGGAACTTATTCGCAGGTAATGCCTTTTACCAACTCCCTGTTTAAAGTCAGTGCAAGAATTCAGGGCACTCGCGCATACGGGATCGTTTCATGGGAAGGAAATCGTTATGATGAACTCGTTCTTCAGCATGTCCCTCAAACGATCGAGGTTGAAAAGGGGCAAATCGTTGAAACATCCGGATACAGCAATCAATATCCTTCCGGAATTCCCATTGGCGAGGTAACACGCATTGAACCTGAAGAGGGTGTTGAAACTCAATTGATCTATCTGCGCCCATTTGTAAATCTACATACCATTGCCGAAGGTTTTGTATTAAAATTTGAACCTGATTCCACTGTCAATGAATTGCTTGAGCAACAACAGGAGCTCTTTTGATCCGATCGGATAGTATTAAATATATCTTTATCGGTCTGATCATGCTTGCGGCACAGGTGATTCTCGTACGGCACCTGCAGATCTATAATGCTGAAGCAGATCTGATTCTGATTTTTCTGTTATGGCTATGTCCCCGGAAGTCGCGTACGGAAGCTATTCTCTTTGCCGCTGCCTTCGGGCTGATACAGGATGCGGTGACGGACTTGTGGGGGCTTCATATGTTTTCCAAAACCCTCCTGATTTTCTTTTTTCACAATTATCTGAGTAAGCTTTCCGAAAACCGGTTAATTTTATGGCAGATTTTTTTAATTCTTCTTCTTGCGGCTTTTCTCCATAACTTGATATTTTTACTTTTAAGTAATTTTATAGATCTATATTCAACAGGGATTGTCGTCGGGTCCACGTTGATCGGCAGCAGCCTTTACACTGCTGTAGTCGGCAGTTTTCTCCATCTGGTTCGAAACGAATAACTGATGTCCAATTCAAGAAATCGTAAAAACAAAACTTCAATTCGTATCCTGCAAGTCATCGTGGGATTGGTCTGGCTGGTATTATTCGGGCGGATTATTCAACTGCAGATATTTGAGTACGAAACCTATTCTCCCATCAGTAAACAAAATCATCTTCGCCAGGAATTTGTAAGTCCGGCGCGCGGTTTAATTCTCGACAGGAATGAAGAGATCCTGGTCGAAAACGAACCGATATTCTCCATTACAATCAATCCCGCCAGTTTTGACAATTCGAAAATTCCCCTCCTTGCCCGGCTGCTCGAAACAAAAGAGGAGGATCTCGTGTCACGGATCCGGGAAGCCCAGGAATATTCCTGGTACCGGACTTCCAGACTTTACACAGAAGTGAGTTTCGATGTTTTTTCCAATATTCAGGAGAACATCTGGCAATTGCCCGGTATCGGTCACCAGGTGGAAAGCAAACGCCATTACCCGTTAAATATAAAAGCGTCCCATGCCCTCGGTTATCTGCGTGAAGCTTCGAGGTTCGATTATGAAAATTCTTCTGACATGAGGCTCGGAGATAAAATCGGGAAAAGCGGTTTGGAAATGGCTTATGAAAATTTCCTAAAGGGTGAAATCGGTACGGAATACCTCAGGGTAAATGCCTACGGACAAGCTCTGGGAACGTATGACGATGGCGAGTTAAACTCCCCTCCGATACAAGGCCAGGATCTTATTACGACTCTTGATGCCGATTTGCAGCAACTTGCCGAACAACTTTTTCAAGGGAAAAAAGGGGGAGCTGTGGCTATGGATCCGAGAAACGGAGAAGTACTGACTCTCATAAGCTCTCCGCAATATGACGTTGAAAGGCTTGCCGGCCGGCTGGACACTGACTATTGGGAAACCATTAATTCCCACGAAAATACTCCCCTGTTCAACAGAGCCATTTCAACCCGTCAGCCACCCGGCTCCACATTCAAACCTTTTATGGGACTGGCCGGTCTTCATATGGGCCTGATCACCCCTGACACCGAAGTTCATAACAATGGGGCTTATTACAGGGGCAGAGCTTACCATGACCTTGCCCCGGTAGGAGATTATAATCTCGAACGTGCCCTTACCCTGTCGAGCAATACATATTTCTTTGCAATGATGGACCGGATTGCCACCAGGGGCTTGCTGAATCGATGGAGTCAACTGATTAAAGACTTCGGAATCGGCATGCAAAATAATATCGACATCCCCTATGAACGTTCCGGAATCGTTCCCGACAGCACTTACATGAATCAAACATTCGGGGAAGGCAATTGGGGAGTCGGAGACCTGATGAGCCTGGGTGTAGGCCAGGGCATGGTTTCCGTATCCCCATTACAGATGGCCGTCGCCACATCGGTTATTGCAAACGGCGGCTACAAAGTTCAGCCTCATCTTGTAAGAGCTATACGTGAAAATGACGGCACCCTTTCCTATCCCAACCCGGCCATTGAGAAAATCGACTGGATCCGGGAAGAATATCTTGCAACCGTCATACAGGGAATGAGCCGGGTAATTACCGAAGGGAGCGGCCGATTCTATGCGAATCCTCAGGGGATCACGACGGCGGGTAAAACGGGAACTTCACAAAATCCACATGGCAATAACCATGGCTGGTTTATTGCATTTGCACCTGTTGAAGATCCGCAAATTGCCGTTGCAGTACTGGTCGAAAATGCCGGATTCGGTTCCATTACCGCAGCACCTATCGCATCCCTGCTGATTGAACAGTATTTAAAAGGGGAAATCGAGCGCCAGAACGTTCTGAATTATGTTCTCAACTTCACACCGCCCCCCGAGGATGAGGATAACGAGGGAGAAGACTGATGGTCAATGCACGAGATTTTAACTGGACGATTGTTGCGATCTGGGCGGCTCTGTCCGGTATCGGCCTGGTTGCAATATATAGTGCAACACTGGGACCAGTATCGGAATTTTTGCCTGCCTATATTCAGGAAAATTTTTTCAAACAGGTAATCTGGGTAGGTATCGCTTTACTGATTATGGTTTCCGTTCAGTTTGTCTCCCCCCGGAATTTCCAGGTTATCTCCTACCTGTTCTATGGAATTTGCATCCTTTTGATGACCTTGACGGTCTTCATCGGAGTGGAGGTGAGTGGTTCCCAAAGCTGGCTGCGTATCGGTCCGGTCAACATGCAACCCGGAGAAATAGCAAAACTCGCTACGATCCTCGCAGCAG
Source organism: Balneolaceae bacterium (assembly GCA_040877875.1). Lineage (GTDB taxonomy): Bacteria > Bacteroidota > Rhodothermia > Balneolales > Balneolaceae > JBBDNC01. The sequence continues at coordinate 10,915 of JBBDNC010000202.1, forward strand.
CTCATTACCTGACAAGCAGACGAAATTTATCAGCCGAAAACATTACAACAGCACTTGTCGTTGTCATGCTCTTTGCCATACCGGTTATCCTGCTGATCCTGCAAAGTGAAACCGGCAGTGCACTGGTCTATCTCGGCTTGTTACCGATCGTATTATTCTGGTCCGGTCTTCCTTACGGAATTTCATTGTTTATGATAGCCCCGGCAATCATTGCCTATTTCACCATTATTGACTGGTACTGGGGAATTGTAGCGGCCATCCTGATTACTGCTGCTATTTTTTTCATTCAAAGAAGAACTTGGCTGAGTTTTACCTCCTTTGTTGTCGGCCTCCTTGTGGTTATCGGAACAGAAGTTTCTCTTAACCAGGTCCTTCAACCGCACCAGCGTGCTCGAATAGAATCATTTGTGAATCCTACTGTAGACCCCCAGGGCAGCGGGTGGAATATTATTCAGGCGAAAACCGCAATCGGATCCGGAGGACTTTATGGAAAAGGGTTTATGGAAGGAACCCAAACTCAACTTCGTTTCTTGCCTGAACAATGGACCGATTTCATCTTTTGTGTAATCGGTGAAGAATTCGGTTTTCTTGGGGCGGGTACGGTTTTGCTGCTGTTTTTGATATTGATACTCAAACTGATCAGTATGGCCAGTGCGCATAAGCACCCATTTGCCCAAATGGTAATGGTCAGTACCGCTGGACTCTTCTTTATTCATCTTCTCATTAATATCGGCAGCACAACCGCCCTGATTCCGATCATAGGTATTACCCTGCCCTTCATCAGTTATGGCGGTACAGCCCTGATCACCAACACTCTTCTGCTGGCTATTTGTCTCAACATGGACTTTTACAAGCGTTCATTCAGTATCTATCGATAAATAAAATACAGTAGGTTCTCCGCCGGCCGGCGGAAGCGGGTCAGGATACCCCCGGGGCGGCGTCAGAACGTTGGAAATGGATAGAAAAACTTTGTATCCGGCTGTCTGGAGCCTGTCATAGCATGATCGCCCTTGTATCCCGGGAAGCAAGAAATTCAAGCCTCACGAATCCAACCCCTTGAAAGCCTTGTCGGTTCGAAGCTTGAAGCTTTTTCTGTGATGGACGGTATACCCATACTTTTTCAAACCTTCATAATGTTTCCGGGTCGGATAACCCACATTCGTATCCCATCCATAAAATGGATACGTATGATGCAGCCCCCTCATAAGCTGATCCCTGTATACCTTAGCAAGAATTGAAGCTGCAGCGATAGATAAAGACTTGTTGTCTCCCTGAACAATACATTCGAAGGGAGTCAGTGAAGCGGTAAACCGATTGCCATCTACCAGCAGAAAATCAGAGTTTGCCCCTTCCGATTCGGTGCATTTCATCATTGCCCTGATCGATGCATGTAATATATTCATCTTATCAATCTCAACAGGGTTACAGGCACGAATCGTCCAGAATTCAGCTTCTTCACGGATTTGATGGGCAAGACGCTCCCTCTTTGAAGCCGATAGCTGTTTACTGTCCCGAATCCCCCGAATGTTCACGTCCTCCCTGAAAATGACCCCGGCTGCCACTACAGGCCCGGACAGACATCCCCTCCCCACCTCATCAAGGCCCATTACCCGCTGATAGTTTTGATCCCACAACCGTTTTTCAATCTTCAGCATGGGATGGGGATGTGGGTTGGTTGGATTCAAACCCTGGCGAACCTGGAAATGGCTGAAGATCACCAGCCGTCAGGGTCGAAAAACATAAAAGGAGTTTCTGCAGGAACCCACGCACGGAGGCGCTGCCCGTAAGACAACTTTTTTTGACCGAATCCATTCCAGTTGAAACAAATGATTTTAGACTTAAGATGGTTATAAAAAACAGAACCTGTACAACAAGAATTTATCTCAGGTTACCCGTTACCTGTCTGATTACCGGTTACACAATACTATAAAGGGTTTCTCAGTAAATCAATGAGAAATTCATGTTAAATATCCTGGATGATTGAGCCCAGCACATTTTGGTACACGATTCAATTTATTTATTCATTTGCATTATACATCAACCTCTCAACATTTTGATGGACCCGGTGACAAATTCTATTTTCTCATAAATCCTGATAAATTGGAAACGTATGAACTTTAAGTACATGGAATGGGACGACCGTTTCGAAAAGTCTCCCGGAAAATCGCCATTCGACACTCTTTGGGATCTCTTTCAGGAATTGCTGACCATCTCGGGAGGAGATGTGGAACAAGCCTTGCGGTGGCTCACCGAGCTGGACAGCGAATATAATATTTCCGACCAGTTCGAGGAAGAGTATAGCATAGGGGAGTTTGTTGAAGATATGAAAGATCGGGGTTATGTGGAGATGGATGAAGATCAGATGATTTTAATCCCTACCGCAAAAACCGAACGGAGCATCCGTAAAAAAGCCCTGGATGAAATTTTCAACCAACTTCGCAAAGGTGGAAAGGGAGAGCATCCGTCTCCCTATACGGGAAGCGGTCTTGAGCGCCAGCCTGAAACCCGGAATTATAACCCCGGAGATGATATCAGCCAAATAGATAGTTCCGGGACCATGATGAATATGCTCAAACACAGCTCACTGGATAAATTTGACCTTCAGGAGGAGGATCTCGAGGTGTACAATACCGATCACTACACAGCGGCCTCAACCGTCTTACTGATTGATTTGAGCCATTCCATGATCCTGTACGGAGAAGACCGCATCACACCGGCAAAGAAAGTTGCAATGGCCCTTTCCGAACTGATTATGAATAACTATGCGAACGACTCACTGGATATCGTCGCATTCGGAAATGAAGCCTGGCAAATAGCTGTTAAAGATCTTCCCTATTTGAAAGTCGGCCCCTATCATACCAATACCCTGCATGCCCTGCAGGTATCGCGTCACCTGCTGCAGCGGAAAAAATACAGCAATAAACAGATCTTCATGATTACGGACGGGAAACCTTCCTGTATGTTCGAAAACGGAAAGCTGTATAAAAACAGTTTTGGGCTGGACCGGAAGATCGTCAACCGGGTGATGGATGAAGCTGTAAATTGCCGGCGAAATCAGATTGATATCACCACCTTCATGATTGCGCGGGATCCCTATCTTCAGAACTTCGTCAAACAATTAACGCAGGCAAACAAGGGACGGGCATATTTCGCGTCTCTGAATAACCTTGGAGAATTTATCTTCCACGATTACGTAAGAAATCGAATCCGCAATGTCCGTTGAAAGATAACAGATAGCATACAGCCTTAGCACACTTTCTGCTATCTATCAAATACCCATTTGCTGCATGACAGCATCTGTGATATCATTATTTTCACGTACTTCCGGCTTAACATATAGGATAATCACATCGCCGGCTGAAGTCCGGGTGTTGAGCACATAATCGAGGCTCTGCTGATCGGCCACCGTGTTAATTGAATTCTGCATCTGTTCCAATAGTGGAGACATCAATTCAGCTCTTCTCTGCTGAAGTTCCTGCTGGTACTCACTCTCGAATTGCTGGAGCTCCATTTGCATCTGCCCCAGTCGTTCTTCCTCTTTTTGCCTGGCTTCATCGGAAATCACCCCGATTTTCTGCTGATAAGTTTCAATTTCGGTTTGGAGCTCCTGTTGTTTAGTGGCAAACTCCTGGGATTTCCGTTCCTGAAAGTTTTGTAGACGCTGTTGAACGGCTCTCATTTCAGGCATTCGTTCCAGGATCGCCTGTGGATCCACAAACCCAATCGTCATATCCTGAGCCTGGATCTGTGCAGGTTGAAAAGTAAATGCTAAAATGAGTGAAAGGGTTCCTATAATCGATAATTTTTTAATCATGGTCCTTGGTGAATTCATAACTTAGTTTTCTTTTAGTCGTTCAATGACCTGCTCTGTTATATCAACTCCTCGTTCCGAAGCGTAGTAAACAACCGGATCTCCTCTGCTGGTAATTCTGTTTAATACATAGTCCAGGTCAAGTTCCTGTGCAACGGCCTCCATCGCATTTTCGACCCTTTGCATGATCGGCGACAATAATTCGTTTTGACGATTTTGAATCTGAGTCTGAAGCCGCTGCTGCATGGCAGAGATTTCTTCTTCCCGTTCGCCAAGTTCTTGCTCACGCTGCTGGCGTTGTTCACCGGTAAGAGTCCCATTCTCAACCTGCTCTTCAAATTCACTGACCGATTCCATCCAGCTCTGATACTGTTGGGCAAATTCCTCCCTGCGCTGCTGAATAAAACTATCCAGTTCACGCTGAACCTGTTCGGTTTCAGGTAACTGATCCAATACCGATTCAGGGTTCATCACTCCAACCTTAAGCTGTGCCTCCGCCAATAACGGGAAAGATGCTATGAGTATTGTTAAAATGAGTATTCTTTTCATAAGCTTGAATTTAAGCGTCCTAAGTTAGTATAAATTCTAATTAATTTCCTTGTTCATTTGGCTCCATTCCAAGTTCCAGCATGACTTCCCGATTGAGGTTCCACTCCGGATTTGCAAACAAAAACCGGGCGTCTTCAGCACGGTCAAAAACGAAGTCAAACTCTTCCCGGTTGGCTACGCGGTTTATTGCATCAAAAACCTGACGCTGAATCGGTTCCAGTAATTCGTTTTGGCGCTGAAAATATTCACCTTCCGGACCGAACTTTTCCTCCAGAAACTGCTCACGCCGGCGGATTTTATCCTCAATTTCCTTCCGCCTTTGTTCGCGAATATCATCCGTAAACAGAACTTCCCTGGCTTCAAACTCCTCTTCCATTTCTTCAATTTCAGCATCCATTCTCTTCAATTCTTCTCGCCAGGACTCACTTAAAAGATTCAGCCGCTGTTCAATCCCTGTGTATTCAGGCATCTGTTCCATAATGACTTCGGAATCGATAAAGCCGATCTTCTGATTCTGTGAAAACAGATTGACAGAAGCGGCCAAACTGACTCCGGTCAGTAAAAGTAATGTTTTTCGAAGTATGCCCATTAAAAAGGTGCTCCCATGTTAAACAGAAACTCCCATTCGCCTGCCTGCAATCCGTTTCCGCGTACGGAAGCCGGTGTTCCGTCCATTCGGTACCCGTAGCTTAAGTCAACGAGTCCCAGGATCGGGAGGTATATTCGAGCCCCCACACCGGCGGCACGTTTTAAATTAAAAGGATCGAACGAATCTAAATCGAGATACGTATTTCCCGCATCCATAAAGATATAGGGAATTAACTGAACCTGCTCGGATGTAACCGCCGGATAGCGCAGCTCCATCGTATATTTTGAATACACCCGGCCCCCTATCAAATTTCTGTTTTCATCCACCGGAGAGATCACCCCGGTTGATCCGCCCGGAAATCCTCTCATGTCAATGTTATCATTGATAAAACTCTGCCGCTGTTGAATGGCGGTCCCCCCGAGGAAGAAACGCTGGAAATTACTGCGTGTCCCGGAGCCAAAATAACCCATATAACCATAATCCGCACTTGCCGATAATACCAATCGGCCGACAAGTGTATTGTGGTGATGATAGCCTGATTTGATCTTGAAATACTGGCCGAAATTCGGAAGCGGAGGAGCCACTTCACCGGTTATATGCATCTGTGACCCGCGTGTAGGGGAGATAAAATTATCCAGGGAATTCCGCTCGATCTTGTGGCGCAAACTGATAATATTGGTTTTTCCGTCTCCAAAAATCCCGTCATTGCCTGCAATATTGTAAAGTTGATATCGTACCGATGTACTTTGTGAAAAATAGTCATCCGGCCACTTAAGCTGACGTCCGATACTCACAGAAGAGGAAAACAATTCATTGCGTTCGCCGGTTGACCGGGTTGAAAAACGCCCGAAATTCAGAATATCATAGGACATACTGACTCCGAATGAAGTCGGTTTTCCTCCCAGCCATGGTTCCTGGAATGAAAAGCTGTAACTCTGGTACCCCCGCCCGGTAACCTGAACCCCGAGGGATAGTTTTTGTCCGTCGCCGGAAGGAATGGGCTTCCATCCGCCCGGTTCAAACATCCGCTGTACTGAAAAGTTATTAAAATTCACCCTTGCAGCAAGGATCACTCCAATCTGGCGTCCGCCGAAACCGCCAGAAAACTCAAAATTGTCCGTGCTCTGTGACTCATCAAGTTGATAATTGATACCGACCGTTTTTGCCTCCGGATTCGGGTTCAGGTTCGGTTCAATACCCTCCGGGTTAAAATATCCGAGCGTACTCAATTCACGAATCGAGCGGATAATCGCCGAACGGCTATAGGTCTGTCCAGGAACGGTACGAAGTACCCGACGCACTACATCGTCATGTGTTTTGTCGTTTCCGGAAAAGGAGACGTCCTCAATCGTGGCAATATCATTTTCAATGATATCAAATTGAAGATCCAGCGAATCTTCAGCCACGACCCGGATATCTTCATACACCTGAAAGAAAAGGTATCCGATATTATGGTAAAGGCTCGTTACATCTCCTTCCTCCCGGCTCATCTCCAGATTTTCGCGAAATTTTCTTTCATTAAAAACTTCCCCTTTCTGAAATCCCAGGGCCTGGGTCAAACGTTCGTCAGAATAAACAGAATTTCCATCCCATTCGATATTTCGCACCTTATACTGCGGACCTTCATGAATCTCCATATCAATGGAAACTCCCTGTTTCCCTCTTCTGAAATCGTACGTATAAACCGAATCACGAACAACCCGGACATCACGATGGCCATTTTCACGGTAGAAGTCTATCAAATTTTGTTTTGCTTCTTCAAAATCTTCTCTTGTAAAGACATGTTTCTTGAATATTCTCCACCAGGTGTCTTCTTTAATCGTATCAAGCTGTCGTTTGAGTTTCCGTTCTCTGAAATTCTCATTCCCAATAAATTGAATTCGCCTGACCTTGATTCTTTCGCCCGGATCGATATTAAAGGTAAGCGTCACCCGGTTCCGGAGATCATCTGTCCGCTCTTCTTCAATCTCAACCGTAGTGTTCCAATATCCCTCTTCCCGGAAATATCTCCTGATCGTATTGACAGCCTGGGCCCGGTCTGAATTCTTGACTGCAAATCCGGAAATCAGATTCAGGCGGTCCCGAAGATCGCGGCGATCGGAACGTTTGATCCCTTCCAGGATATAACGTTCCAGCCTGGGTTGTTCCTGTACGATGATTTCAACATGAAGTCCGCCGGCAACCTGTTCTGTTCTGATTTCAACATCGGAATAGAGTCCGGTTTGATAGAGCCGGTGGATCGCATCGGGAACAGCCTCCCCCGGGATCCTAACCACACTGCCAACGGTAAGTCCACTCTGATTGATCAGATAACTTTCACGGTCTGGTGAGATTCCGGAAACACTTACCTCCTGAATTTCATATTCACCCGAGATCATTTCCATCGGATTCTCAATCTGGATATCCGTACCATCCTGGGCATATACCTCCCCCACATAAGATGTCCCGGAAATGATTACCAATAAGACGAAGGTAGCATGAATGAAACGTGACACTGAATAAAACAAAGGATTATTACGAGATGATATGTTTAATGGATTTGTCGCTGATATACTTGGAATACCCGTTTTTTAGTTTCCCATATCTACGTTCACGCTTTTGAAAGGATAATATTGCCTCATAAAGTTCATCTCTTCTAAAATCCGGCCAAAAAGTTTGAGTAATATACAGTTCGGAATAAGCCAATTGCCATAGAAGAAAGTTGCTCATTCGAAACTCACCGCTTGTCCGGATAATCAAATCGGGGTCCGGAATATTCGCCGTGGACAGATGCTCGCCGATCACCTCATCATTGACTTCCTCCGGCTCTATTTCCCCTTTCTTTACCCGTTCGGCAATCCGTTTAACCGCTTCTGTTATATCCCATCTTCCGGAATAACTCAAGGCCAGACATAACTGCATACGATCATTGTCTTTCGTCAATTCGATGGCTTCGGAAAGCTCCTGCTGACACTCGTCCGGAAACCTTTCGATCTGACCGATCGTGCAGAGCTTGATATTATTTTTATAAAGGTTTTCAGCCTCCTTGCGTAAAGTACTGACTAAAATTTTAAGCAAGGCATTGACTTCCTTACTCGGTCTGCCCCAGTTTTCAGTTGAAAATGCATAGAGTGTCAAATACGAAACACCCAACTGGCCACAAGCTTCCGTTATATCACGTACAGAGTCGATTCCGGCTTTGTGGCCAAAAATACGAATGTTGCCCCTGCCCTGTGCCCAGCGTCCGTTACCATCCATAATAATAGCAATATGCTTTGGAATCGAGCCGGCTTTCTGTACCTGTAACTGTTTCTTTTTGTCAGCTTCCGTTTGATTATTTTTTGTCAGAGAGAACGAATCCAATGGTATGGTTTAGTCTATGAGTTTAATAAATTTACAAGCCTTGCAAAGTAGATTTTTGAAACACCTTTATCAAGTTAGAATTATGCTCCAAAATCCTCAAGCTCCCTTTTTAACGTGATCATTTCACACATTGCTAACGCAGCTTCGGCGCCTTTGTTTCCATATTCATTTCCGGCCCGCTCCATAGCCTGGTCCATGGTGTTTGTGGTCAATACACCAAACGCCACAGGTTTGCCGTACGTCAGGTTCAGTTCGGCTATCCCGCGATTAACCGCATCACAAACATAGTCAAAATGAGGAGTTTCTCCACGTATGATTGCACCGATCGCAACGACTCCGTCAAGATTCAAGTGATCCAGCAAATGTTTGCAGGAAAGAGGGATTTCGTAGGAACCCGGACACCGTACTACCGTAATTTGTTCCTCGGGAATACCTTTTTTTTGTAATACTTCCAATGCACCTTCAAGCATCGGGTCGGTAACCATGGAATTCCACCTGGCTGCCACAATCCCAGCCCGTACATTCGCTCCGGGCTTCTTCTTTTTTAAATCGATTTTATGAACCATCTGGCTCTATCCGTTATGATTATTTTTTAGCAATTTTTTCCTGCGGACGGATAAACTTAAAACATCATTCACCCTTTTATCACTCAGCGTCACAATACCGAAATAGGGATGGTACTCCCTCCCATTGCCGTGGTAATCACTTCCGCCCGTCACCAGCAGATTTTCCCTTTCTGCCCATTCCGAATATTTTTTTTGCTGGCCAAAATTATGTGCCGGATGAATACATTCGAGTCCGTCCAGTCCGGTACTCAATAATTGTTCCACATCTTCCGTACTGTAAAGAGGGCCCGGGTGTGCCAGTATGGAAGCCCCGCCTGCATCTTTCAAGGTCTGAATCACATCCCGGATGTCCGTATAATCGATTTTAAGAAGTTCCAGCATAGACGTGCCAAGATAACGGATAAATGCTTCAGAAACCGATGCGACGTACTTTTTTTTAATCAACACTTCTGCGACATGAGGGCGGGCAATGGTCCCGCTTCTGGCAACTGCCCTTACTTCATCAAATTGTATGTCGACCCCCATTTTTTGCAATTGATCCACAATCTGTCTCATTCTGTCATTACGTGCGGACCGTTGTTTTCGCAGCAAATCCTGTAGCCCTGTATTTGTTGGACTAAAACAATATCCGAGGATATGAACTTCCCTTTTTCCCCACAAGGCAGTTATTTCCACACCCGGCAAGAGGCGGAGGGAATATTTTTCGGCATACGGTTTAGCCTCCAGATAACCTTTGATCGTATCATGATCTGTAATGGCAATTGTATTTAATGATTTTGAAGAGGCAAGTCCTATAAGTGTTTCCGGTGAGCATGAGCCATCCGATGCAGTAGTATGAGTATGTAAATCGGCTTTTCCCAAAGAGTCAGGGTCTCAAAATCGAATCATATACGGCCCGTTTGGACAACAATGATAATCCTTGTTGCACGTACCGGTCGGACGGCAGAGATGTTTTGATTCGTTCCTTTTGCCCCTTTACTCTTGCCACCCATTCCAGTTGGAGGATCTGCTCGATACGTTCACGGTTTTCTGTCAGTGATTCCTTCTTCTTCTGTTGAATCAATTGCTCGAGTTCCTTTAAATTTGCTTCAGCCTCTTGTTTATCAGCAAATTGATTCAGTGAATTTTGAAGCTCTTTTATTTGCTGATCGGCAGAGGTATGATAATCAAAATCGTTTTGATCCAAATAAGCAATAAATTTGTCAAATACGTCCTCCGGCATTTCCCTTCTTTCGCTTTCCCGGAGGCGGGAAATATAATCGTTCACAAAGAAAAAATAGTGGTTTTGCTGCATAAGAGTTATTTCCAATAAAGAAGTCGATAATTCCCTCACGGTTATATCCGGATCGATCCCCATGCCATCATAGACCTTACGACCGTTTTTTGTTGTGAATTCCTTGCGAACGGAATCGGGGATGACGCGTTCAGGATTATCTCTGTTATGCGTGTATACGACCGACTGGATACTTCGGCCACTCGGGGTATAATATTTCGAGACAGTCAGTTTAAGGGAGGTATTATACGAGAGGGGGCGAATCGTTTGGACCAGGCCTTTTCCAAAACTTGTTTCCCCTAAAATCACTGCACGGTCAAGATCCTGCAGTGCACCGGCAACGACTTCCGAAGCACTCGCACTTCCGCTGTTTTGCAGGACCACAATAGGCAGATCTTCAAAAAGCGGCGGTTCATCCGCCATATAAACATGGCTCTGTTCCTTAAGCCGCCCCCTTGTTTCTACGACCGGAACTCCCGGTTCAACAAATTTATCAACAATTTGCACGGCCTCCTGAAGGAGCCCACCGGGATTATTTCTCAAATCGAGAATCAATCCGTTCATGGATCCCGCTTCCCGATACTCCAATAATTTTTTTCGAACTTCTTCCGAGGCATTCTGTCCAAACCGCATCAACTGAATGTAGACAATATCATTTCCGGACCCGATTTTATCAGAATAGGTAATATTCTCCACTTCAATACGCTCGCGTTCAAGCTGAAAATTAATAGGCTGTTCAATACCTGCCCTCTCAATTTCCATCGAAACGAAAGTACCGACATCACCAATCGTAAGCTGCTGTACTTCTTCGGGAGTCATCCCAGCGGTTTCAACACCGTCAATTTCAAGGATAATATCCCCCGGCCGGATTCCGGACCGTTCTGCCGGATAACCTTCCAGGGGAGCAACGACGACAATACGGTCCCCCCGAAAACCCGCATTGATCCCAACTCCTCCATAATTACCGGATGACAAGATTTCCATCTGTTGCTGATCCCCTTCATCAATAAATACCGTGTAAGGATCCAGTGATTCAAGCATGGAACGGATCCCCCGCTGCATGAGGGGTTCAGGAGGTACTTCATCCACATACTGAGTGGCCACTTCCTTGTAAACGTCACTGAAAATGGTGAGCTGTTTCTTGATCTGAAAATAGATATCCGTCGAACGAACGGCAGCTACTGAAGCCACCATCAGCAATACCACGACTGCAGAAAAAATAATTTTACGGCGAAACATCATTCTAAACTCTGGCTGAACCAAGTTATGTTTAGGTCATTATCATTAACTCATTTGGCAGTTGTAAATGCAGAAAGTTAGTGGCCAACCCCGGCAGAGTATATTTGTGGATCGTTTAACCTTTTACCGGCAGATGACGCCGGCATGAAGGACCTCCTCAAACTGCTTCAAGAATTCCGCAATCCCTCAGTCCGCTTCAACTCCTTCAGGAACTTAAGAATACCCACAAGTTGGAGAAGTCTTACATATCTAATCCGTGGCTTGTATTTTAAGCGTCTGGCCGGCATATATCCGAGTGCCACGGAGGTCATTCAAACGCTGAATTTCCGAAACCGACACTCCAAAATTTTCTGCAATATTACTTAACGTATCATTCGTCTGAACTGTATAGGTGAGAGTATCTTCACCGTTTCCGGAAGAAGAACTATTTGTTGCCGAAGAAAACCGGCGGTTATAGATATTCTCTCCCTGTCGTTGCAAACGCTGCAGCTCCTGCTTTTGAGCGAATGAAAGATGATCAATCTGTCTGTAAAAATCAGTTCGGCTATTCGGCACATGAACACTGAGTTCCTGCCCGGGCCGGATCCTGTTCCCGATACCATTCCACCCGCGTATCTGCCAGGCACGAACATCATACCACTCGGCAATATGCCCGATGGTATCCCCGGTTTTCACCGTATATGTCAGGGTCGTTGAGTTTGCAGGTGCCTGAACCTGGGGTTGAGATTGCCGGCGGGTGGCCGTGGATGCGCTGGGTGAATTAGACGGACGGTCGGAAGTTATTTGTTCCATCGAACCATTTGCTACGGGAACAACGATAGTCTGACCGGGATGGATGACCGAACTGAGCTTTTCATTGGTCGAAAACAATGCCTGTACCGACGTGCCATATTTGCGGGCAATGTGTCCAAGAGTTTCTCCACGGTTAACCGTGTGCATGGCAACATCCTGTCTCCGCTCTTCCCGGGGAATGTCCTCATAAGCGGCAAGGAATTCGTCACGTATGCCCTGCGGGATTTTCAGTGGATAGCTCTCTCCCGGCGGAGTGGCCCACCTGAGTAATTCCGGGTTGTAATCTTTCAATTCCTGGGTCGTGATTCCTGCAGCTTCAGCCAGTTTTTCCAGTGGCATGAGTCCTTCTACTTCAACCACTTCATAACTGAACGGTTCTCCGCCGTAACTTCTCTGGAAACCGAACTCTTCCGGATTCATTGCAATCATGGTAGCTGCGATAAAACCCGGCACATATCCGCGTGTTTCGCGTGGCAGATAGGGGAATGCCGACCAGTAATTTTCAGCTCCACCTGCTGCATTAATAGCACGGCGCAACCCTCTCGGGCTGATATTGTAATTGGCCATTGCAAGATGCCAGTCGTCCCAGATATTATGCAAGTCCTTCAAATGCCTTGCAGCAGCCCGGGTAGATTTGACCGGGTCCCTGCGCTCGTCAATCCACCAGTTCACCTCAAGCCCGTACATTGCGCCGGTCGCCCTGATAAATTGCCACAAGCCTACCGCCGACGCCCAGCTTCTGGCTGTCGGGACCAGTCCGCTTTCGATCATGGAAAGATGTACCAGTTCCACCGGAGTACCTTCTTCCCTGAAAATTTCTTCCATCATTGGAAAATACTTTTCCGAACGCTCCAGCCAACGATCCATCACTTCCGGCCGGCGCAGGGTATAGTACATCAGGTGACGGCTTACATGCTGATTTTGTACGAGGGGGACTTCCGTCCTCGAAAATGTAACGTTTTCCGGCATGGTATATCCTTCGGTCATCCAGTCGCCCGTACTGGAAAAGAGTTCGTCCTGAACAGCAAATACTTCTCCTTCAACCTGGTTCATAGGTTCTGAAATACCATAAAACTCTCTGTATTCCGACATTACGGAACGATAAAGCTCCGTAAACCGCCGGTTCCCCTGAATTTCCGGATAATCGTCCATCAGGGCCTGAATCGCCGCAAGGGCACCATTGATGCTGGATTCGGCACTGACCGGATCTTCATTGATCTGGGCGTCAATTGCCGTAATATGCATCCGGTAAACATCGTTGATCCGTTCCATGATTTCCCGCTCATGGACCTGTAAAGAATCCTTCAAATGCACCATAACCGCTTCCGATTCTTGTTGGTCAACCGGGTTGGTGTAAGGCAGAAGCTTCTTCTGGACGGGAATTTCATCCAGATTGACTTCTTCCCTGTCTTGGGCAAATAAAGTCGTTGTCATTAAACAAAGAGAGAGTATCAGTATGGGACGTATCATATTTACCATGTGCTGTGAGTGATATTACATTTGGCGTCAAATTAATGATTCATTTAGTTTAATGGAAAGAAATCGACAGAACAACTGTAAATTGTTTTATTTAAGTAATTCTTAACAGCGAATTCCCCTCTCACATATCCTTATCGCACATTTACCCTGAAAAGTAAACCCATTTTGCTCTCTGTGTTGGGGAAACCGTATATATTTTTGTTTCAAGACTCTTTTTTTGACATCTCATGATAAGTCCAATTCTGGACCATCGGCCATCTCCTTCCGGTTCCGAATGATTTCGGCGACAATTTCAAAATGGGGGGGGCCTGGAACCTTTTAAACTCGTTTAAATCCACCATTCGAATGGTTTCCCTGACAATCTCTTCCTCGTACCCTGCCTCCACGATTTGTTTCAACTCCTGTTGCAAGTCAATATATCGCCACAAAATCTGATCAAGAATCGCATATTCAGGCAAGGAATCGGTATCTTTCTGGTCAGGCCGCAATTCTGCACTGGGAGGTTTTTCCAGGATCGGTTTCGGAATCACTTCTTTCTGATAATAAGTGTCGTTCAGCCAGTAAGCCAATTCAAAAACTTCGTTTTTATACAGGTCCCCAATCAGGTTCAGTCCCCCGTTCATATCACCGTAAAGAGTTGCGTAGCCGACCGCCAGTTCCGATTTGTTACCGGTTGCAAGCAGCATATTCCCGAATTTATTGGAATAAGCCATTAAAAGGGATCCCCTGATACGGCTTTGAATATTTTCCTCCGCCACCCCGAATTCGGTCCCCTTGAATAATGGGGCCAGGGCATCCAGGTAGTCCCGATAAAGAGTTTTTATCTCAATATTATGGAGTTCAATCCCCAGGTTTTCAGCAAGTTGTGCGGAGTGATCCCTGCTTCCCCTGCTTGAAAACTCACTTGGCATATTCAGGGCAACAACATTTTCGGCGCCAATTGCAGCAACAGCCAATACAACAGTCAAAGCCGAATCAATTCCACCACTGAGTCCGACCACTACCTTTCGGGAAATCCCTGTTTTTCGGAGATAATCCCCCAGGCCAAGCCGGATAGCTCCCAATATACGGGCTTGTTTATCTTCGACTGTATTCTTTTCAACCCCTATGCATTCAAGGGAACCCTGAGCCGGATTCCAGTCAACGTCTGTATAATCCTCCTTATAAGGTTCCGTTGTGGCTATAAGATTCCCCCGGCTGTCCAGGGCAAGGGAGTCGCCGTCAAAAATAACCTCCGTATGAGCGCCGACCTGGTTACTGTAGAATAAGGGTAAATCAAGCTGAGCCGCATGATTTTTAAGCATTTGCAGACGATTCCGATGCTTGGATTTGGTAAAAGGTGAAGCGGAGATATTGATAATCACCTGAGCCCCCTGATCCCTGAGCCGGGCAGCCGGACTTACATCATAAACATGATACTGGACCTCGTTTTCATTATACCAGATGTCTTCACAAATGGTGACTCCCAGTTTAACCCCTTTGAATTCCATACATTTAAATTTCCTGTTGGGTTCGAAATACCGGAAATCATCAAAGATATCGTACGTCGGAAGCAAAGTCTTGTTTGTCTGACCTATCATTTTCCCCCGGTGTGCCAAAATGGCCGAATTGAACATTTTCCGGCCGGTATCCTGCCGGTTGGGGGTCAATGTTCCAAAAAGCAGGGCGGTATCCCCCGTCTTCTCGATAATTTTTTCGTTTGCCCGGTAGCAATATTCCCGAAATGCCAGTTTCTCCAGTAAATCCTGCGCCGGATAGCCGGTCAAAACCATTTCCGGAAGGATTAGCAGGTCAACGTCTCCGGATTCAGCCGAAGCCAGTGAATTTAATATCAGGTTCAGATTCTTGTCGACATCCCCGATCGTTGGATTCAGTTGTTCGATTCTTACTCTCATAACTTCCACGTTAATGTTTGATTCGCTGACCGCCCACCCAGGTTTCCAATACCGAAATCTCGCGTATTTCACGGGCCGGAACCTTAAAATAGTCCCGGTCAATGATGATAAAATCAGCCCATTTACCCGGTTCCAATGTACCCAGAACCTCTTCCTGATGAGCTGCGTAGGCAGCATCTGTTGTAAATGCCCGTAAGGCCTCTTCCCGGCTCATAGACTCTTCCGGATACCCTCCGCCCGTCGGTTGACCGTCCGGGTCCTGACGGGTTACCGCCGAATAGAGTCCTTCAAAAGGATTGGCCGATTCAACCGGGAAATCGGAGCCGGCAGCAATGACGGTCCCCTGACGCAAAAATTTCTGCCAGGCATAGGCCCCCTCCATTCTATCCGGCCCGATCCTATCTTCTGCCATATTCATATCACTGGTCGCATGAACCGGCTGCATCGAAGCGATGATGTCGAGTTCCCGAAAGCGTAAGATATCGTTGAGGTGGACAACCTGTGCATGTTCAATCCTGTGCCGGAGCTCCTTGCCCCCACATTGTTTCAGCGCTTTTTCAAAGGAATTCAGAACCTGCCTGTTTGCAGCATCACCGATCGCATGAATATTCATCTGATAGCCATTCGAGACTCCCTTGCAAACCATTTGATTCAGCTCCTCCTGGTCATAAAATAACAACCCCTTATTCCCGGAATCATCCTGATAATCTTCCAGCAGAGCGGCACCCCGGCTTCCGAGAGCCCCGTCGGCCCATATTTTCACGCTCCGAAGTGCCAGCCGATTCTCGCCATTTCCATAATTTTCAATCGGACCGGATTCTGACATTTGATCAAAGAATTCACCCGTTCCATCCATCATCGCATAAATCCGGACAGTGAGCTTTCCCTGTTCGGCGAAGGTTGCATACAGATTCCATTCCTCTTTCCCGATACCCGCCGCATGGACTCCGGTCAAACCGTATTCATTCATAATTTTCAAAGCCTGAACAAGGGCCTGTTCCTTTTCACGAAGAGTACGATCCGGAACAGCCGAAGAAATAAGATCCATCGCACCATCTATAAAAATGCCGGCCGGCTCCCCTTTTTCATTCCGAACAATTCGTCCGCCGGCATTCGGATCCGGAGTTTTACTATCAACCCCTGCAAGTTCCATCGCCCTGCTATTTGCCCACCCTGCATGTCCGTCTACCCTTTCAAGCCATACCGGCCGATCCGCTACTCCCCTATCCAGATCCGCCGCGGTCGGGAACTCGTTTCTCTCCCACAATACCTGATTCCAGCCACTCCCCCTGATCCAATTCTGCCCGGGATGACTCCCTGCAAATTCCCTGACTCTCTCTACAGTTCCCTCGAGGGAGGGATTACCGGCTATTTGAACCCCCATCTTCTGATACCCAAGATCCAAAATATGAGCATGAGCATCGATCAAACCGGGCAATACCGTATTCCCTTCGCCTGAGATATGTTTGGCATTCGGATAAGCCGCCTGAATCCCGGTGCTTGTGCCGATTTCAAGAACTTTTCCGCCTTGGATGGCAATGGCCTCAAATTGAGTCAACTCCCGGCCCTGAAATGTATACCCGTTAATGTCCTTAAGTACAATCATGTCTTCACCTACAGGTTGACATCCCCAGTGAAAGAATAAACATATAAAAATGAAGGAAAGGCCCCACCTACGCATTCTTAATATACCGGATCCGGGGTTCTTCAAAAAACTCCCGGCCGAAGTGATCCCGGATGTATTTCGGGTAAACATTGAAATTGTTCAGGTCGGATAAATCAACAAATTTCAGTTCTTCCAACATCTGTTCTTCCTCCCCCAATTCGGGGTCGGAACCTAATTCCGGTTCTCCACCGGTTCGAATACAGACAAAATAAAACTCCAAAGCATGAAAAGGTTTCTCAATAAACTCATGAACATAAAAGAGTCTTTCTGCTTCGACTTCAAGCCCGGCCTCTTCCTTCAACTCTCTTTTCAAAGCCGCTCTAAGCGATTCCCCGGTTTCCACTTCTCCACCCGGGGGCAGCCAAACGGATTCCTTTCGAGTCGGGACTTTCTGTTTAGCGAGAAGAAGCTTTTGATTTTCGACAAGCAATGCACACGAACGAAGCCGAATGCGATTTGCAAATAAAGACGGCCCGGCCAAACCTATACCGCCTCTTTTTCCGGCTCTGCATGGGTGATTCCCAGTGATTGGTTCAGGGAAGCTTTCACAAAAGAAGCAAATAGCGGATGAGGCCGGCTTACCGAACTGCGAAATTCAGGATGAAATTGTACACCGACAAACCAGCTATGGTCTTCAATCTCGATAATTTCCACAAGGTCTCGTTCCGGGTTAAAACCGGCCAGGGTCATCCCGTGATCCGACAGATCTTTTCGAAGCTTGTTATTCACTTCATAACGATGACGATGGCGCTCTTCGACCATCTCTTCCCGATAGGATTGAAATGAGAGAGAACCGGCGGTAATTTTACATTTATATTTTCCGAGTCTCATCGTCCCGCCCATGTCTTCCAGGTCTCTTTGATCCGGCATGAGATCAATAATCGGGTAAGGGCTATCCGGTTCAAATTCGGTACTGTTTGCATCCGAATGGCCACATACATTCCGGGAATACTCTATGACAGCACATTGCATCCCCAAACAGATCCCGAAAAACGGAATATTCCTTTCACGTGCAAAACGAACAGCTTCAAGCTTCCCGTCGATCCCCCTTCCGCCGAATCCGGGTGCAACCAGGACACCGCTGACCCCTTTCAGAAGTTTTTCAATTTTATCTTTCGAGATAGAGTCGGATTGGACCCATCGAATATTTACCCGGCAGTCGTTCATTGCCCCGGCATGAATCAAGGATTCGACAATAGACTTGTATGCGTCATGGTGTTCCACATATTTACCTACCAATGCAATGGTAACTTCTTCCGATGGGTTTTTAATCTTCTCCACAAAGTTGATCCACTGGTCAAGACTGACGTCATCGGCTTTTAAATCCAATTTCTCAATCACGCGCCGGTCAAGCCCTTCCTCTCTCATCAGCAAGGGAACTTCATAGATACTTTCCGCATCAAGGGAAGAAATCACATCTTCAATTTCAACATTACAAAACTGGGCAATTTTCCGCCGGATCGTTTCATCGAGGGAATATTCGGATCTACACACCAGCAAATCCGGCTGGAGTCCGCTTTCCGAAAGGGTTTTCACAGAATGCTGGGTCGGTTTGGTCTTCAGTTCCCCTGCAGCCGCAAGATAAGGAACCAAGGTCAGATGGATGGAGAGCGTATTCTTCCGGCCTACATCATATCGCATCTGCCTCATCGCTTCGATATAGGGCAGGCTTTCAATATCCCCTACTGTACCCCCGATCTCCACAATCACCACGTCATAATTGCCCGACTTCCCCAGTTTCAAAACATGGGATTTAATTTCATCGGTGATATGCGGAATGACCTGAACCGTTTTACCCAGGTATGCCCCCTGACGTTCTTTAGTGATTACATCATAATAGATCCGCCCGGTGGTGACATTATTATTTTGAGAGGTCTTAATATCAAGAAACCGTTCGTAATGTCCCAGGTCCAGATCCGTTTCCGCCCCGTCGTCCGTGACATAGACTTCACCATGTTCATACGGATTCATCGTACCGGGATCGACGTTGATATAGGGATCCAGTTTTTGAACAGTAACCCGTAAGCCGCGTGCTACCAACAGGCGTCCCAGGGATGCACATATAATGCCTTTACCAAGAGAGGAGGTGACCCCGCCGGTAACAAAGATATATTTTGTACCCATGAAGTAAGAGGAGTTGATTAATGGATTCATAAAAATAGCAGGTTCAGCCCTACCATTCAAACCGGATCGGAAAGTTCCTGAAAAAAAAGTTGAAACCGACTTTCATTTACTCTTGAGGGAATAAAACATCAGAATACACACGTAAATACCGGCAGGGTGACGTGTCATGTTGATTGAGAATCTTGAGATCTATAAAACTCTATCAATTCCCGGATCTGTTTCTTTTGCAGAAATATCATTCCCACATTTACCGTAAAAATTACAAGGAGTACAATGAAAATTGTATCGCTGAGAGCGGTAATATCAAAGTAATAGGAATAAGAGAAAAAAATGACCGCAAGAGCATTCAACAACAGCATCATCCATTTGTTCCGGTCTTTCTTCTGCAAGGCTTCAATCTTTTTTCCGATCGAGAGCGAGTCATCTACTTTACGCAGGTGGACTTTTTCATAACTTTTAAACCTTTCGAGATCCTCTTGTGAATACGTCATGCAAAGCTTTCTATTAACGAGTTCATAAATAAACTTATATTCCCTGTACATTTAATTTCTACTTTTTGACTGCAATACGAACAGATGGACTCCACCTCCGATACCTATATTTTTGGACGCCACCCGGTTCAGGAACAATTATCAAAGGACCCCGGAAAATTTGAAAAAATATTTCTGCGTGAAGGGTTAAGCGGGAGCTATGTACAGGAAATCACCTCGCTCGCTTCTCAAAACCGGATCCCTGTCAGCCGCGTTCCCGGACGGAAGCTGTTTGATCTTGTCGGAAAAGTCAATGATCAGGGGATTGTAGCGCTGATCTCACCGGTAACCTATCTCGATTTCCATGACTGGATTGAAACCCTGAGTCCTGACGCAAACACCGCTGTACTGATCCTCGATGAAATCGAGGATCCACACAATTTCGGTGCCATTCTCCGCTCTGCCGCCGCGGCCGGGATCACGGCGGTTCTCGTTGCCAAACACCGGCAGGCCCCGGTCAATGCGATGGTTTATAAAACCTCGGCAGGTACCGCCGGGCGTATCCCTATTGTTCGAACCGTGAACCTGAACCAGGCGATCCTTGAACTAAAAGAACACAAGTTCTGGATCGCCGGATTGGATCAGGAGGCGGAAAAAACGATCTGGGAGATGGATGCAGACGTCCCGATGGGCTTTGTCATCGGAAATGAAGGACGGGGAGTGCGCCGGAAAACCTCGGAACATTGTGATTTTCACTATACGATTCCCATGGAAAATGACGTGGAATCCCTAAATGCCTCCGTGAGTGCTGCCCTGGTATGCTATGAATGGAAAAGAAAAGCTGAATAACCCTGTGTCAGTGATTCGGGTTTCATTCATTACGGTGAGCCTACTCTCGTTCTCATAGGTTCCAATTTGATTTGGTTTAATACTGAACAGAATCCTCATCCCGAATCTTGTTATATACATTCTTCAGCATGTGTAGCATCGCAATCTCCCTTAAATCCTGATCTTTCAAAAGTTTTGTGGAGATATCTTCGTTGCCTTCCATTCTGCCAATAATCAGATCTTCAAATTCCCGGTCGAATACGAATCTGAAATCTTCCAGGGTATTAGCCTTGGCTGCTTTTTGGAGTTTTTCGTTATCGGCAGCTTCAACTTCAAGCTGTTCAAAGAAGAGCTGATCGGCTTCTTTAAAGTCGGTGCCGAATCGGTCATTTAGAATTTCAACCAATTCAGACAGGGCTACATACTCTTCTTTTACCATTCCGGTACCAACTTCATCCGGGCCCTTAATTTCCTTTGATTCCCCATCACTCAGATCAATAGAGCCTTCACTTATTTTCTGTAAACGATAATATTTCAGAGAAACTTCATCATCAAACTCATAACCCCCACCTGTATCACGTTTGGGTAATCTTGCAAGTAAGAAGCGACTGAAGATGTACAGTTTCTCCAAATCGGAATCCTGGAAAGGGATAATCTGAGACATAAATCCATACAGGTTTCTAAAACTTGTTACGGTAGATTTCAAATCCTCCTGTTCTTCCTCTTCGAGTGTTTTATATCGTTCTACAATCGGATCAATTACACCATATAATTTTCCGTGATCTTTTTCGGTACCCTTAAATCCCGGACGAGAATAAATTTCAAAAAATGATGCCAGATCCGCTTCGTCAAATAGCTTGTACTCGGTTATTCGATGCTGTATCTCATAGAGCTTTCTCGGTTCTACATCATCTGCAAATGGTGTGCGTTCATAATAAGGCTTGAATGAGTTGTATATTTCCTCCTCATCATTCACAAAATCGAGAACAAAGGTATTCTCTTTACCGGGATGAACTCTGTTGAGACGCGAGAGTGTTTGAACGGCCTGTATACCGGATAACCGTTTATCAACATACATGGTGTGAAGCAATGGTTGATCAAAACCAGTCTGATACTTTTCGGCCACCAACAAAACCTGGTATTCATCTGAAGAGAACTTTTCAGGCAGCTCTTTTTCCCGGATTCCATTGTTCATACGTACTTCTGTATACTGCTTATCCGGTACGTCTGGGTCCTCTACTGTGCCTGAAAATGCGACTAAGGTTTTGATATCATCATAACCTTTTTTAGCAATGTACTTATCAAACGATTGCTTATACCGCACAGCTTCCAATCTCGATCCGGTTACAACCATCGCTTTGGCACGACCACCTATTTTATGCATCGTTTTTTGTTTGAAGTGCTCTACCATCACTTCGGTTTTTTGTGCAATGCTGTATGGATGCAATTTCAGAAATCGGGCAAGTGCGCGTGCCGCTTTTTTCTTATCCAGCTCAGGGTCATCTTCAATCTTCTTGATCAATCCATAGTAGCTTTTATACGTTGTATAGTGTTTCAGCACATCCATGATGAAGCCCTCTTCGATGGCCTGCCGCATGGAGTAGAGATGAAATGGCGGTTTCCCATCGGGTCCGGGAGCATCAAACAGTTTCTCAGTCTTATATTTGGGTGTAGCGGTAAAGGCATAAAAACTGAGATTGTTTTGCTTTCCCCGTTTTTCCATTTCCCGCAGCACAAACAGATCGTGTGCATCCAAATCCTCTTCTGCAGCCTGCTCTTTTACCCGCTGATCAATTCCATCTTTATTCAGGATGGATTTCATCTCGGCAGCCGTTTCGCCGGATTGCGAACTGTGGGCTTCATCCACAATCACGGCAAAGGTTCTCCCTTTCAGGTTGCCGATCTTCTCATGGATAAACGGAAATTTTTGGAGGGTGGTTATTATAATGGGAACTTGTGCATCCAGTGCCTGGGCAAGCTGAGTTGAATCTTTCTCAATTTTCTGGACCACACCCTGCTTGTGTTCAAACTGATAGATGGTGTCCTGCAACTGTTTATCAAGCACTACACGATCCGTAATCACAACAATTGAGCTGAATATTTTTTCATCCTTCTCATTATGCAGACTCGACAACCGGTGTGCCAGCCAGGCGATGGAGTTACTTTTTCCTGAACCGGCAGAATGATGAACCAGATAGTTTTTCCCTACGCCATGCCCTTTGGTATCTGTGATCAGCTTGCGAACACAATCAAGCTGGTGATAGCGGGGAAAGATCAGCTTCTCTTTTCGAATTTTCTTTGTCCCCTTTGTGGTTTCCACTTCCTTTTCTTCCACTTCCAGGTGCAGAAAACGATGGATGATATCCATCAGGCTGTCTTTTTGCAGTACATCTTCCCACAGGTATTGGGTGCGATATCCGTCCGGGTTTGGGGGATTCCCGGAGGCTTCGTTATGCCCTTTGTTAAATGGAAGAAAGAACGTGTCTTTTCCGTCCAGCTTGGTCGTCATATATGCCAGATCGGGATCTACGGCAAAATGTGCAAAAGCTCCTTTATTAAAAGAGAAAATCCGGTCAGATGAGCTTCGGTCATTTTCATACTGTTTTTTTGCGTGATCGACCGTCTGGCCTGTATAGGGATTTTTCAGTTCAGCCGTAATGACCGGAATACCGTTCAGCGATAGCACTACATCTATTGAATTGCGGTGTGCGTTACTGTAATAAAGCTGCCGCGTGATGGAAAGTGCATTTCGTTTGAAGAGTTTTTCGGCTTCCGGATTCATGCCATGAGGAGAGCGATAAAAGGCAACTTTGATTCGCTTGCCAAAACATTTAAACCCATGCCGAATTACATCGAGCAGCCCCTGATGATCAACAGCCAACCGGAGTTCTTTTAGAATAAATGTGTCCGTGTCTTTTCCATGGAATCCCTCGATCGCTTTCCAGGCTTTGGGCTGGGTTTCCCGGATGAAGGGGAGCAGAAGGGTCGGGTCGAGAGCCGCTTCTTTATCGAAGTTTTTAGATTCGGCTTTCACATATCCGCCCTCATTCGACAGCAGATAGGCTTCTATGGCTTGTTCAAAAGCTATTTCTTTGTAGTTAATGGGCATAAAAACTGATTTTAGTTCGTTTGATAGGATACCCCATCTTCAGCAGCATAATTTAATTCCTTTTCTTTTACCTGATCACGAACATCAATTTTACCGGTTACGGCCTGAGTGATGAGGGAAGAGCGGTATTCATTTAATGTCTCGATAGCTTTCTGAATCTTTTCATTTAAATAATCATTTTTCTCAATTTGTTGATCAAGAAACTCAACTATTTCTTTTTGCTCATCTATCGGTGGAATACCAATTCTTAGATTCCCGATAAAATCCCAGTTTGCTCGTGGCATTTTCGCACCGTATGTGGAGTTGTTGACAATTTTTATGAATTGCTCCGATAACATTCGATGATATAAATACCTGCTATTTAGAGCTGTTTTATCAGGGCTTAATACAAGTAACTCACCAACAGCAACACCATGAAACTCAGCACATACAACTTTAGCTAAATAGGGCCTCAATTTGTTAAACAGCACATCTCCCGGTGCAAAAGAATTTCCTTTCCCCTGGAATGCTTTATCATCATCACTGAAAAACAAACGACCAGTTCCCGATTCAATATTTTCGAGTGCAACCTTTTGCATATCTACTTCTTCATATACTTCGATTTCGCGATTGTTCAATTGAACAAAGTACTTGAGCTTTTCAATATCCCAATGCTCCGGCACGTCACCCAGCCATTCAATTCCTGAATCCTTCATCCTGGCATCCGAGTCAAAGCCTTTGGTGACGGCACGGGTTATAATGGCCTGACGCTGTTCATCCAGAAGTTCCAAAATCCGCTTTTTCTTTTCGATGAGTTGGTCGATACGGGTGGTTTGACGGTCGAGGAAGGTTGCGATGGCTTTTTGTTCATCTTCAGGTAAAATTGGTACTGATAAATTCCCAACGTCTGATGAACTAATTGCAGGATAACTCACACCAACAGATCTTGAAACTACTTCATCAATAAAGTAATCTGATCGAACCCAATAAAATAAAAATCGAGATTGAATCTTTACTGGCCTTAAAACTGCAAATCCGGTTGAACAAATTTGTGACAATTCTGAAACGTAATCTATTTGAGTAATAGCTCTCAAATATGTTCTCACGGTTGCCAAAATTGTATCACCCTTTTGGACAACTCTTCGAGCACGAGATGGGGCATTCTCAAACGATAATTTTTCCCGTTTTAAAATATTCCCACCTGAATCCACACTACTAATGTCGATATATTCAAACTCTAAATCAGGATCTTCAGAATCCTTCAGTTTTTCCCTATCTATATCTACGACATATTTTAATGGTTTTAACTGCCAGTTTGCTGGGATCTCACCAAGCCAGTCAATACCTGAATATTTATATGTTGGATATCTCGATACTTCTTTATTCATCAGTAGCTTAAGGAGTTTCCGTAGGTTTTTCCGGTAGCGTGGTCGTCATCCCACGAAAGTTCTATATGGTTCGGAGGCGGAAGATCTTTTGCAACATTGATTTTATAAACAACCTGACTATTTGGCCCAATTATGGGATGAGATTTTGTTGGGTCAAGAATACTTTTATGCTTTAAAATGGGTGTTCCATCCAATATAACCTGAACATCACGGGCTTCAGACTGGCCAATGTTATCGATGACAATTTTCCCCATACTTGCCTGGTGACGTTCAAGATACGCTTTGAGCACAGCACTTTTTTGATCTCGTTTTTCATCATCTCTTCGGGACCGGTCAATATTATGCGATTTTAACCATATGATAATGGATATACCTATTGCGAGGATGGATATGATTAAAGCCCAAGATTCGGGTGATTGTGGCATGGTTAGTTATTCGTTATTTCTAATATGTTCTTCTATAAAAGCTCTATGTAAATATCTACTAAAAATAGTATTCCATGGATATTCAAAACCTTCTTCGTTTTCTCGTTCTAAATAATCAACAAAATGTTGAACACCTGCCAATTGCTCAAAGGCTTTAAAGCGTGCAATATCTCTATTATTGAGAGTATATTGACCATGCTCTTGTAAGAACCATTTTAATATTACTGGATTAATAAAGCTTGCTAATAAAAGGTGTTCATGTAATGACCAGCGAGTTTCAATCAACGATAGTGAATTACCATGAGCCAAATGGTCTCTCAAGGCAATAAATTCTCTTATCCATGCTTCACAAATTGGTACTTCAGGGGTAATCTCTAATCTACCTGGCCTTTCTAATATCTCTGGAAATTCTTCAAGTAATCTCAGTTCAGTAAACTCTACTATAACATCAGAAAAATCACTTTGTAGATTTCTTTCCGACAGTAAAAGTTCAAAAGAAGAGCGTAGTGATATTATTTCTTGTGTTGGACTAATTTTAATATTATCAGTATTCCCTGAAATGAAGTTCAAAATAGAATTATAAATCTTATACCAGTATCTGTCTCTAAGTTCATCTTTAGCCGCAATCAATGAATTTAAAAGTGTTATATCCGGTACATAAGGAAGAATTCTGGACACATGTACTGGTTTTTTTATTATTTCAGATCTTTCAGTATTAATACTCATTATATGCCCATCCCGCTTACGACCGTAAACGGTTTGAAAATTTCTTTCTGGACTATATCTTCGGATGTAGTATTCAAGAGTGTCAGAATTTATATATCCACCCATTGGTTGAAAAAACATTCTATTTGAAAGACAGGAAATGGTCAGCAGATTATTAAAAAACTTGAACCTCTCAATCTCATCTTCAGAATAACTTCTCAAGTAGGTTTCACCTTGTAACTCAACAAGTACGAAAGATCTAAGGCTTCGTTCACGGACTATCCTGAATGGTTCAACAGCTTGTGTGAGAATTTCTCTATCCTCATATTCCATAGCATCATATTGTAAGTCAACCGGAACATATCTAAAAGGGCCAACCTCAATAGGTTCTCTAATGTTTAGCCATGGAAGTATGATGATATTGCTCATCTTGAAGTAGATTTAAGTTCTATCTCACGATATACTGCTATTGGATAAACAACGATATTAGGAAATCTCGAATAGCGTACAAATTGCTCAATATTATCAAACTGACGAAATAGGTTCCGAAAAGCTTGCTCCATGCTTTCTTTGTCTGATAGTTGATTTTCTTTCTTTAAATCATATTCAAGCATCGTATCAAACTCTTTTCCAACCTTTGGGGGAATAGAAGTAATAAGACAAAACATTTTTAACTTCAAATTTGGCTCAGCACCATAAGAGAAAAGAAAATTTTCGTAATCATTATCAGCAAAACAATCTTTTTTTAGATTTGCCAAGATTTGAAAATCTGGATGGTTTTCTAAAGGAAACATCCGCAAATTAATTCGATTTGATAAAAAAGTATTCATGAATAGATGCAATCCATTAATCAGCCATTCATCTAAATTATTGGATTGTGTGGCTTTAAAAATCGTTTCTTCAATTCTCTTTTCTATTTCTTGAATTTTCTTAATCTCTTTCGCTTTTTTATTCCTATCGCTAAGGGCTTCAATCTGTTTTTTTTTGACTCGATAATTCAGATTCTAACTTGATTAATTCTTCAGGAACTTCTGTTTCAGATAGTGCACAACGATTAATAAATAAGTTTAAATCATTAAATTTGTTTGCAATGTTATCGAGCCTCTTATAATCTTCGAAGACCGTCCAACCATCAACAGCTATAAATGGGCTTTCTGTAATGCTCTTTCTGATCTTATCAAAATTTTCATTCTCTTTTATATTCTGAGTTATCTCAAATAAGCTGTCCAATTCATTTAGACTATTTTCTATGCTGTTCAATAAATCATGATGTAACTCTTTTGTTTTTAATTCACCGTAACTTTCACCCTTTGATTTCTCAAAACTTGGTTTAAAAAGATTAAGAATGTTAAAGTTAAACCTTCTTTTTTTAGATGCTTCATTCACTTTATTTTCTGTAAACTCACGCACTACTCCTTTATTTAATTGACTATAAATTGAAATCGCTTTGTCTCTGTCGAAATAAATTAAATCCTTTATCTTGTTCATCTTTTACATTCTTTGTAGAAAAATTTCTGAAAAGTATTCATATGCCTGTCGTTGATCATACCCAGCCTCAGGCCGTAACAAGCCTACGATATCACCGGTAAATCCCTCATCTTGAATCTTTTCTTCCAGATTCAGCTCAAACTCTCGGGCGGTAGGGGCTTTATTTTCTTCTTCCTGCATATATGCTTGGAAACACTCTATAATCTTATCAATATCCAAATCAAGCTTTTCGAGAGCATAGTACAGGTCAAACAGATCCCGGCCTTTCTTTCTCTGGTATAAAGCTCTGAGTTTGGTACCTAAAAGTTCTTCCGGCTGATAGGTGGTAATTTCTGCACTTCCCTTGAACCAGGGATTATCCACCGAAAAGGTTTCTTTTTGCAAGCCCAACACATTAAAGTGTTCCCGTGTATTGATTTCAATCTTCACACGCATTCTTGGCGGCGGACTTACTTCCGTTTCAAACTGATAGTAAACCGTACAATTATGTTCATTCAGTTTTACTTGTCGGTCATCTTTCCCTCCCAGGAACAGTAACTGATCCCGAATGGCTTCCAGCATGGGTTTTGCAGGGGCAGGTCTTAATTGAACCAAGTCAATATCCTCAGAGTATCTCACCTGAGGATGCAGGAACAATTTATGCAGCGCCGTACCGCCTCTGAATGCGAGGTGTTCTTTCAAAAACTCATTGGAAAAGATCTCCACAACAGCTCTCGAAATAACCAAATCCTGTTCCACCTGGGAAGACTCATTCCAGGGAGCCACAGATCGCCAGGCATCTATGTAAGCTTTTGGGATCATAATTCGTCAACCTCAATCTTCATATTCGGGATTATTTTCCAGCGGTTTGGTGTTTTTTGATTCTCACTGTCTGCTTTTGGATTTAAAGCAGTCGGATAATAATTGCGGTTTTCTAAAACGCTGTATAAGGCATCTGCCAGAGAAGATTCCTGCAACACAAGATCCAATAGAAAGCCCAAACGCTGGAGTGTGGTTGTTTGAGGAAATGTTCTTGCTGTTTGTGTCAACATATCTGATTCCAGTTCCAGGCTCAGCTCAGCTAAGACCGTAGCTGCACGATTTAAGCCTCCAATCCGGTCTGAATAAAAGACCAGATCAAATGCCGTAAGCGCCGGATTTGAAATATTAAAATATCCTGCATCTGTTTTTTGCTGTGATACGTTTTCTCGGCTCCACTCCTTTTTCAGGCAAAAAACAATAGACTGTCTGCTATTTTTGATGGGTCTCAGCGAAGGAGGCTCTGCAATAATAAACTGGCTTTGTGGCTGCTGATGAGCGGCTCCGTGATACATCGCTGCCGTTAAGAGTCCAACATAGTAATCCCGCTCCAGAAACTTCATCAGGTCATCCACAAAATAACCTAATGGCAAAGTTTGTCTTGCTGAGAATTCAGGTGGTATGATCAAATAAAACTCTTTACGCAGCCGGGATATCCGGTTTTGTTGCAATAACCTTTGTGTCGTTTTTTTGAAGGCGTTATCAGAAAGATTAAACTTTTTGATGATCTCGTCTGCTTCAAACGTATATCTCCCCCGGCTTCTCAGCTTATCCAGGTAGGCATCAAGATATTCGTATTGAGTATCGATCATAACTAAACTTATAGCTTTCAACTGCAAAAGGGGCCTAACTCTCACCCCTTTCGCAGTTAATAACTAAAAAAAGACACCTAAAAACAAGAACTTTATGATTGACCTACACTTAATACGTTTCAGGAAAGGTTTGAACCGGTAATTTCAGCCAAGCTATCCACAATTTCCCTCTCAATAGATTTAATGTCAGCCTCAATGTCCTTAAGCTCTCTTGGCGGTTTATATTCATAGAAGTGACGATTCATCGGAATTTCATACCCGATTCGGGTTTTGTCCCAGTCCACCCAGGCATCCGGCACATGTGGAAGCACTTCTTCTTTCATATACGCTTCACAGTGTGGTTGAATCAGAGGTAAAAACTCAGATAAATCGGAATCCTTGTCATATCCGTAAGGAAGAGGTAAGGAGATCTCTTTTGGCAGAGGAATATTTTCATTATCCCGTAAATTAGTATCAGGTTCCGGATTCCCTTTCTTATCCCTGCAAATCTCGGCGTCCTGATCCTGCTCACCTAAAGCTTTCCAGATAACTTTCTTGATGTTTGCTTTTAATTTGATATCAGCCTTTTTCATAGCTTCATCTACATCAGTCAGAAACTTCTCACGATCTTTGTAGAGGTGATTTTGATCCAGTGTTGCCAGTACTTCTACAATCGATTGCTGAAGTTTTTCACCTTTCTCTATCTCTTTCTTCCGTGCTTCTTTGTCTTTGCGTTTTTTGGATTTTGTGAGATTTTGGAAACTGGTTTCCTCCCACAATTTCTTAATACGTTCAGGCGAAACGTTAAAATTCAGGCGCAATGGACGCTCCACAGTTAGCTTGATGTACCCAAACTCCTGATTATCAAATATTTTGCTGTGCTCATTTTCTTCAAAAGCTCCATACAACCGAGTGATATCTTCAATCTGTGATTCTGAAATTTCATTACGTTTGTGGCCAAGGCTTTTTGGCATTTTTTGGAAATAATCGACTGCATTGATTAACTGTATTTTGCCTTTTCGTTCAGCTTCTTTACGGTTGGTAACAATCCAGATATAAGTGTAAATACCTGTGTTATAGAAAAGCTGATCCGGCATGGCAATAATTGTTTCCAGCCAGTCATTTTCAATGATCCACCGCCGGATATTACTTGGCCCGGAACCTGCATCACCGGAGAAAAGTGGAGAACCATTAAATACAATCCCAATTCTGGAACCACGTCCACCTTCCTCAGGAGGTTGCTCCATTTTTGAAATCATGTGCTGCAAAAAAAGCAATGATCCGTCATTAATAGGCGGCAACCCCGCACCAAACCGGCCACTAAACCCATTCTTATCGTATTCCTTTTTCACCTCATCTTCTTCCGGTTTCCACTCCACCCCATAGGGAGGATTCGCAAGCATATAATGGAACGTCTCATTGGGAAACTGATCCTCAGTTTTACCATCACCGAGCGTGTCTCCGTATTTAATATTCTCCGGGTTTTCTCCCTTTATCAGCATGTCTGCAGCGCAAATAGCCCAGGATTCATCATTATATTCTTGCCCGAACAGACCAATATTAATTCCTTCACTATGCTCATGAATATACTCCTCTGAGATAGAAAGCATACCACCTGTACCACACGTCGGGTCGTAAATTTTAACGACAAGGCCCTCTTTATTGAAAAAATCATCATCGTATGTATATAGAGCGTGTGTCATTAAACGAATCACTTCACGTGGTGTGAAATAATCACCGGCTTCTTCATTCGCCTGCTCATTGAACTTTCTTATCAACTCTTCAAAAATGTAACCCATTTCAAGGTTACTCACTTTTGCCGGGCTCAGATCGATCTTAGCAAACTCCTTCATTACTTTGAATAACCGGTTTGCTTCATCTAGTTTATCTATCTCTCCCTCAAACTTAAACCGTTCAATAATTTTCTGAGCATTAAGAGAAAAGCTCTTTATATAGTTTTTAAAATCCTGAGCAATATTTTCATGAGCAGCTACCATTTTGCTGAACGTGAGAGGGCTGGTATTGTAGAATTCATGCCCGGCCTCTTTTTCCAAGATTCGATCCATAGCATCCTGGGGATAATCCTTGTTTTTAATCTCCTCATACTTCGCAATGACTTTATTCTTGGTGGGCTCAAGTACAGAATCCAGCCGCTTCAAAACGGTCATCGGTAACATCACCTTTCGGTATTGTGGGGGACGGTATGGTCCCCTTAATAGGTTCGCAATAGTCCAGATGAAGTTGATGTGTTCGGAGTGGTTTTTGGGCATGGTTACTTTTTAAATATCGTATTTTTTTCAAAGGTAGCGCTCCTATGAACACTAATCAGAATTATTAGTAAGGCTTCTCAACTAAATAAATATTTGAGTAGGATAACTTTGACTAACCAACTCAGGGTTTTTATTTAATATTTGAGATGCCTCTTCTTCAGAGGTGGGACCATAATCCTGGACCACTTAGTAGACTAAGAAATTAATTGAAAATTACGAGTCTCAGCAGATATGTTTCATTAAATAAACATACCTGTTATGAGCAAATCAAAAAGAAAAAGAAATACAGCCAAATTTAAATTCAAAGTTTGAGTGTTCACGTGTCGATCTTCTTACCGTATATCGAGGGTTTTCAACTCTCCAATATCCGACGCCTTGATCCAATCGAACCGTTAATATCGAATCATTATCAATTTCAATTTTGAAAGCTCGACCATGCTCTAAATTTCGCCTTTCCTTAACATTTAAATGTAAATTGATGTCAGACTTTTGAAATATAAATTCAAACACTGCATCCGATCTCTTGAATCAACCCAATCATGAAATATCAAGTTACCAGGTCTGGAATTACTTGTTTGTTCCGTTGTATTCCCTCGTATATACACTCCATATATACCGTTTGTCACATCTGAGTCAGTGCTTCTCAGCGTATTTTTGATAAATATTGTCAGATCGTGATGGAGTTATTTCAATTTATATGGATCATAACCGTCCGTTACCTTCTCCAGGGCCGTCAGTTTATCCAGCGTGGTGAGCTTACTGTCTCTTATATCCCTAAATTGCTTAACCAACACATTAAAGCACCTTTTTCATCGTTTTATCTGCCAGTTCTTCATCCAAATTTTTCAGATATTTTTGAATCGTTTCAAGTTTTGAATTCCGAAGCGTTTGCATAAGCTCGATAAGATCTACCCGGATTCAACGGCAGGTTGGGCAAAGGAATGTCGGGAAGCATGGAAAGATACAGATTCCCTGAGAAATAGGGGCAATAGCCGAGTTGCTTCACCCGGTTGAGCCGGTAACTGTTAAGGAACGGTACTTTGGTAATGATTATTTAACTGCAATACGTGGAATCGCTGAAGGCAGACGGCTGACGAGTTCATTGTTAATCGCATTTGTAAACTCTGAAAACGACCGGATACTGATCACATTATTTCCCTTTCGGCCAATCAACAGGACTTCATCCCCAGCCTCTACGTCCCTGATATGGGTCACATCCACCATAAACACATTCATGTTGACAAGCCCGACGACCGGGGCTTTAACCCCCCGAATCAAAACCTCTCCCTTGTTCGACAAGGACCTCGGATATCCGTTGCTGTATCCAATCGGCAAAACGGCAATTTTCATTTCTTTAGGAGCCTGATAACTGGTTCCATATCCGACATATTCACCTTTCTCAAGATGTTTGATATGCATAACATCCGTTTTCCAGGTCAATACCCGTTTCAGCGGGGCATCTTTGCTTTTTCCCGTCTGCAGCAAATGTAGATTGTAGATATCCGGACCGGGCCACATTCCATACTGGGCGGTTCCAATACGCACCAAATCCATGACCGTATCCGGAAAAGCAAGTGCCGCTGCCGAGCAAGCGGTATGCCGCAATTCCGGCAATATTCCACTGTTTTTCACCTGGTTATACAACTCTTCAAATTTCTGTTGCTGTTTCACAATTCGAAACTGGTTCGACAAGGATTCGATTCCGGCAAAATGTGTACAGAATCCTTTAAACACCAGAAATTCACGGTGAGACTTCAGGTAATTCAACACCCATGGCAGCTCCTGCTCTGACAAACCCGTTCTGTTGCCTCCTGTTTCCACTTCAAGGTGAACGATCGCTTTTTTACCCAATTTTTCCGCTACCTGACGTGCTTTCTTCAGGCGGGGAATATCAAACACAAAAAATTCAATATGGTTGCCGATCACCCATTCCAAATCGTCGTCATATAGAATACCCATGATCATAATTGCACTGTCCTGCCTGCAAGCCTGTCTGACTTCCCACGCTTCATAACTTGAAGCCACTGAAAAATGACGGACTCCTGCCTTTTCAGCCATCGGTACGAATGTCTCCATTCCATGTCCGAAAGCATTTGCTTTCACCACAGAGGAGAAAACGGGATCTGAACCGATTTTTTTTCTGATGAAGTTAATATTTTGCCTGAGTGCTGACTGACTCAGTTCAATTCTGGAGGAGTGCCGAACCATATCAAAAGTTTTACTTTACAATCTAGTGTAATGAATAGAAACCAATATGACGGGTTATAAACCATCAGGGTAACCGGCCGGTTCCGTCCATTGATACGATTCGCTCCAACTGCTCTTGGCCAAATCCACTACTTTCTGTATTTCATGATCGTCCACTTTGTTCAAGCCTTCCAGATCTGCCCGGTTATAGTGAAAAGCATAGAGACGGGAAGCAAATTGGTGAAACGGAAGCGAGGATTCTCCGGGTCGTTCCCCGTTCCCAGCTACGGTTGGACGGATAGTATCCTGCCAGCGCTGACGCCCTTCGTTATTGGGATTCAATATAAACACCCGAGTCTGCCCTTTGATCTTGCGTACTCGGAGGATAGAAACAGCGTGAAAACCAATCAGTTTACCTGTCGAAGAGGTCAAAAATATTCCCACCGGATTAGGATAGGCCAGATCATGTCCGCCATTATACTCCGGATGGTGAGTGATATAAAAAGTTCTGACAAATTTTTCATAATCCTTGATTGAATTTGTCAGGTAATCGTAGGCAGAAATAAATCCCGTCGGGATCCAGTGTCCATACATGGCCGGATTGACCCATTTGTGCGGATCATCCGCCCGGTTGGCTGCCCGTCTCATCATTTCGTTATAGATCTTGTCGAGATGGGGGACCAATACCACCGACACTGCATCCAGATTATAATCCAGTTCCTTCACAAGCCCCGGAATCAGTTCTTCTGATTTAATGATCGTCCCCTCAAACCGCATCCAGAGACTGTTGGATTTAGCAGCGCTTTCGATCATACGCAACAATTTTCCAGGGGCATGGCTGCTCCAGAGGCTTATACCCCGTGCCGACTGGCAGGTTGGATTCCAACCCTGACCGACCCCAAGGGGTTGACCCAATATTCCCAGGCATTCGGCTACCAGTATATATTTCGGGTCGAGGTTGGTCTCCGGCCTCGATTTTTTAATGGTGGATGCCACATCTGCATGCAAATCAAGCCCCAAAATCCGTTGCAAACCGCTCTTGACCGGCTGATGGGACAAAAGGGAGCGTTCCAGCAGTTTGGCAAGTCCATAACTGGATCGGGCGGTATCAGGTTGGATCACGGCACGAATGAGCCCGGCCACAAACTTTTTATGCTGGTCAAGTTCAGCCCTGCCCACTTTATCCAGTCCGAGAACCTTTTTCATAAGTTCAAGGTCGTCCGCCACATGGCGAAGCAATATTGCATGGGAAGAAACCGCCAGCCCCGTTTCACGCATCGTTTCCGACAAAGCTTCACACTCTTGCAGAATCTGCTTTCGTTTCGCCTGATTCAGATACTGACTGTACTCCTCGTCTGATAATTCTCCAGCCTTTTCAGAAGGGGCAAAAACCGCTTGAATATAGCGGTTCAGGCGCCGGTCTTCCCCATGATCAGACGAAAGTTGGATCTGGTGTTTAACCGTAGATATAATTTGGAGAACACGGTCGGTAACAACCGGCCTTTGGACACAAATCAGTTCGATTTCTTTGGCCAACCGGCCCTTTATCTGGTCTACCGATATCTGTTCGGTTAAAAATTCAAACAGAGCCCGAATTTTCCTGAGTGTATTCTCATCGAGCGAGTCAAGTCCATCGGATTCGTCCGGAAAGATCAAATCAAGATTATTAACCAGGGTTTCTTCCAGAAATACACGGGCTTTACCTGGCTGAAATTTTTTATACCGGACCTCCTCATTTGCCAGGGCAAGCATACGCAGCTCACTCAGAATT
Organism: Balneolaceae bacterium; assembly: GCA_040877875.1. GTDB lineage: Bacteria > Bacteroidota > Rhodothermia > Balneolales > Balneolaceae > JBBDNC01. The sequence goes on from JBBDNC010000202.1 coordinate 46,449, forward strand.
TCCAAAACTGTAGTTTCCCCCCCTGCTTTCAGTGTTCCCCCCACAAGTGAGGGCACCAGGCGAGCCGGATCCTCCCACATGGTTTCTGTAAAAATACCTGCCTGAATCAGGGATTCCATTTCATGATATAGAAATCGGACACCCTCTTCACTGTCAGTCAGTATATCCACACTACTGAGTAATTTCTTTTTATGGGTCTCAGCAAGCAGTGAATTTGTTTCAGATACCTTCTTTAAATTTTCATGAAATTTCTGTTTGAGGGGGTTAGGTATGGTTGGACGGCTGCTATTCAATAGAACTGCATTTCTTGTATTCAAATTAGTCCTGTCTCTTTCTCTTCTTTCCGTTTCATTTCGATCCCTGCAAATACTGGGAATAACATCCGGAGCCTTCCAAGGTCACTCAATTATATAAATAAATCAGGCACGGTTTTTTAAAGTTAAAAAGTCCTCAGCCCGATCTTTGGTCAGGGATCGGGATCAGGCGTAAAAGTCCACATCCTGGTAATGGCGGAGCAATTCACGCATTCTTTCAGGATCATTACCATTAAAGAAAACGGTTCCGTAGTGGTTTCCAAACCCTTCACGCTGATCGGATACCTTATGGTCGGATGGAGTATAGAGGGTATGGTCTTCAAAAAAGGAATCTTCTTTCAATTCATCGGGAATCTGGAGTTTGGTAATCCTGCCCGCTTTCGGATAAACCATGACGCTACCGGCATAGTTTTGTCCGTCCCGGATTTCCTGGTCCGGGAAAAAGTTTTTCACTTCTTCATCTGTCGCCGAGGGATCACTGCAAAGTACAAGGGCTTGAATCGGATCGAATCCATGGGCTTTTTCGATCAGCTCAAAGATGTGTCCCCCCGGAATCCGGCAAGCCACTTCACCAAAACTAAGGGTATTATCCTCGGTCAGAAACCATTCGGGATGGATCACACCGTATTCAATTCCGAACGACTTGACAAGACGCTCCATGGCATCGCGAATCATCGTCCGTTTTTGCTCCAGCTCCGGACCGGCAGGAACAAAATTGGAATACCCGAGTTTTACATATTCGGTAATATTCAGAAATCGAATCTTGCCATTATGAATAAACGCTTCGCACGAAAATTCCTTCCCCGGCAGATGACTCTCCACCATACAGGGAAAATCCTTGTCAACGACTTTCTCTTCAATATCCTGCTTATTCCGCAAAAGCTTATGTCCGACGGTCCCCGCGGCACTAAATGGTTTCAAATGTACCCAGGCATCCTCTTCACCGGCCAACTGCAGATTGGCTTCATTGAGCCGGTCCATAAAATCATGAACTCCCTGCCGAGTGTAGACTTCCTCAAAAAGGCCCACACGTAAGCCGGCAAGCAGGGCCTTTCGCTTCATAATGGCCTTGTTGCGAAACAGATATGCCCGATTCAACAAGCGCGGCTCATCCCTGAAAATCGAATTCAGGGCACCGGCCCATTCAACCGTCTCTTCAAACAGGGGAACAGCAAAGTCCACATTTTTTTCATCCAGCAGTTCTTTTAACTGTATACTGTTCGATTGTTCATTCCATTCCTTGAAATTCCATCCTACAAAAGGGATGTCATATTCCCTGGCGGTCTCCTCAAATTCCGGAAAACTGACAACCACAAAAGGTCTGTTCATTTTTTGCATACTCTCAACAGCCGGAAGACTCCAGCCCAGTAACGCTACTTTATCACTCATAATAGGATTCTCTGATTCGTTTGATTCAACTTAATTCATTTAAATACTCAATCGGGGATTGAAGAAAATTCTGAAAGTTGATAGATAAAAGATGAAGGGATTAAAAGACAGTTAAAACGGATGGGTAAATCATGATGTGTAGAGATAATGATTTCTCTGCACTTATCATTCCAATCCATATCTTTTCAACCACCGGATCATCCGGCTACTCTTTTCAAAGTATCGGCCAAAACTTCAGGTTCGTCAGTCCCGATTCGTACAGAGGTGCCTCCCCTCCTGATAATTTCAACAGCGTGAAATCCTGATACATTATACAACCATCCCCTTCCAGGCCGGAAGCGGATGCCAATCCCATCCACAAACCCGGTCCTGATGGGGTGAACTTTTTCAATTTCTTTAAAGGGGATGCTAAAGTTTAACAATCCAATGCCGAAATACCAGCTCAGTTTTTCTTCATCGACCCTGACCGTCAGCGACCAGAAATTAGCCAATAAAAGAGCAAGCAGGCCTAAAACTGCCCAAAGGACAGCCCCATCCAGGCCCGTCGATTCCATATCCCGAATCATTCCGGCAATCATCAGGGCAACGACCCCCAAGACAAGGATCATAAAGTAACCGGGTTGTGTATGTTGATAGATCACGTTTAAAAAATTAATGAAAGATAAAATTCGATAGTCATAAAATTAAAACCGGAGTATGCCGGCCCGAGGGACTCATGTTACACATCCACCGGCATTTGAGATTTATTCCGGGGCTGATTCATAGATCAGGTAAGGAGACCGTTGTTTCCGGAAAGTTTCCAGGTTAAAATCCCACCTGGTATTATCGTCTTCCCATTCCCGGAGGTTCCTTATTTCGTCGGTACCGGCCAGGCGATAGATAAAAGGCCGGATTTCCGCTTCTTTAGTGTGATTCATCAAAAACGTCAGGATCCTGAGTCCCGATTCTACCGGTTCATACAAATCGTAATCCGTAACTGTAATTTTCAACCCGGAGGATTGAATCCCTTCATGTTTCGGGTTCACAGCCTTCCCTGGAATCGACACCGGGACAAATTCGGTTTTGACAAGTTGAGCACCCTGAATCTTGGACTGTAACTGTTTCAGGTCGAAATCATCAAAATTTGTCGAAGGAGATCCGAGAGTCAGGAACGGATCCTTTGTCCCCCGTCCCTCTGAAAGGGTTGTCCCTTCCACAAGGCAAGTACCCAGGTATACAAAAGCATGTTCGAAAGTCGGCAGGTTCGGAGACGGGGGCGTCCATCCAAGTCCGGTTTCCGGCCATTTCATACTGCGTTGCCACCCTTTCATGGGAATGACCCTGAATGGAGGAGAGGATTCAAAATCGATCCATTTTTCACCAATCATCATTTTGCCGAGCTCCCCGAGAGTCATCCCGTGGGCGACGGGGATGGGGTACATTCCGACAAACGACTGATGCTTTTCATCCATCATCCAGCCCGATACATAATCACCGCCGGCAGGGTTTGGCCGGTCGAGGAGCCAAACGGGTTTTTCATACTCCGCAGCAGCCTCAAGCAACAGCCCGAGAGTAGAATTATAGGTATAAAACCGGGCCCCCACATCCTGCATGTCGAAAATCAAGAGATCCACTTCCTCCAGCATTGTGCCGGTCGGTTTTCGGGTCTCTCCATAGAGAGAGAAAACCGGCAGGCCTGTAGCCTGGTCCACTCCGTTCTCAATCACTTCACCCGCCCCGGCTTCTCCACGGAACCCGTGTTCCGGGGCAAATAAAGCGGCAACATCCACTCCGCGAGCCAACAGGGTGTCCAGCATGTGTGTTTGCCCGATCCTCGCAGTAGGATTCATGACAAGCCCAACTCTCTGCCCTTCCAGTTCTTCAAGATGGTGCTCAATGAGAACTTCTGCACCTGTCCTGACAGGAAAAACCTCCTGCGGGACCGCCGTATTGCAGCCATGGATGAGAATAACTGTAAGAATCAACCCTGAAGGCCTTAAAAAAGTTTTGAAACTCATTTATTCAGTGAAATGTGTTCATCATTCAGTTAACTTTTAAAAAGGGTGCCGATTCTGAGGCCAACTGTCAAATTTTAATTGTAAATTTTTAGAATACAACGACGAACAAATGCCAATTAGCGAACTGCCAGATCTGTTTCACTGACTAACTTCCTCCAACCGGCGGGTGACACGCTGTTTTCTATCTCCCGATTACTCATGATTATCTTGTGCTTTTTTTAAAAAATATGCAAATAAACCTGTACAAAATTAAAACACCCTTCGACCCTTTATTTATTTTTTACGGAACGTAATTCGATATTTTACAATTTAAGTACATAATGGAATTCAATTTATCCCGATACCCATCTCTAATTAAACTTTAAACTTACTCACTTACTTATGCGCTTTCTGTTATCCTTTATTCTTATTCTGATTTGCTCAAGCTGTACATCGGCTGAAACCGAGCCCGGTGTCAGCAATAATGATGATCTTAGTAATTCCTATGAAGTGGTTGAAGCCTTTCCAAATCTTTCCTTCAACCGGCCGGTGGATTTGCAGCACCCCGGTGACGGAACCCATCGCCTGTTCGTAGTTGAACAGAGCGGGGTCATCCACGTTTTTGAGAACGATCCTTCTGCTTCAGAAAAATCTGTATTTCTGGATATCACCGACCGTGTAGAGGATGAAAGAAATGAAGAAGGCCTTCTCGGACTTGCCTTTCATCCTGATTTTGAAACCAACGGAACCTTCTATGTCAACTATACGACTCCCGGTGCATCGGATCCCGATAATCGGGGACTCACCCATATCTCCAGGTTCCAGGTTGACGCCGATCATCCTGATCAAGCCGTCAAGGAAAGTGAAGAGGTCATCCTTTCATATGATCAGCCTTTCTGGAATCACAACGGCGGACAGATTGCATTTGGGCCGGACGGATACTTGTATATCGCTGTAGGGGACGGCGGTTCAGGTGGAGATCCACAGGGTCATGGGCAAGACCGCACAACGTTGCTGGGAACTATTTTGCGCATCGATGTTGACCGCCAGGAAGACGGCAACAACTATGCGATCCCTGCTGATAATCCATTCGCAGGCAATACCCAGGGTTATCGTGAAGAGATCTTCGCCTATGGTTTGAGAAACCCATGGCGGTTTAGTTTTGACGCCGAAACCGGCCGGCTTTGGACCGGAGATGTCGGACAAAATGCTTACGAAGAGATTGACGTAGTTGAAAACGGGGGTAACTACGGATGGAACATTATGGAGGGGAATCACTGTTTTGAACCTTCTACAGGCTGTGACCGAGAGGGCCTTGAACTCCCCGTATGGGATTACAGCCAGGAATCCGGAGATAAGTCCATAACCGGGGGATTTGTCTA
>JBBDNC010000203.1:0-10424 GCA_040877875.1 Balneolaceae bacterium
AGTGGCCGGCCGGCCGGTCAGCGTGAAGGAGTCATTCAGTCCGATTGATCCGGAATTGAAGAAAGGAGTCAATATAATGCAAAGTGGGAACGACAAATCGAATTGTACAATAAATTGAAATCATTCAGACAAACAAATCCATGATCGTGCATCATGCTGAAGTCAGCAATCTTAAAAAAGGCATGAACAGTTTGAGTCATCCGTTATGAAAAATCTATCAAAACTTGCAGTTAAACGACCGGTAACATTTCTGATGTCGACTCTGATCCTGATCGGGTTTGGCATCTACGGATTATCGAACCTCCGGTTGAATCTCTATCCGGACGTCTCTTTTCCAAGTATTACGGTATATACGGTATATGAAGGAGTTGCGCCGGAAGATATTGAAACACTGATTACCCGTCCGATAGAAGAGGCGGTCGGCAGTGTTTCGGGCATTCAGCGCACACGGTCGCTGTCCAGCCAGGGTTCGTCGGTTGTTCAGCTTAATTTCAACTGGGGAACCGACCTGTTTGTTGCGGAAACCGAGGTTCGCAAACGTCTGGATCAGATCCGCAGGAGTATCCCCCTGGATGCGGAACAACCCATTGTCTTTTCATACGATCCCAACGACGAGCCGATCGTTGTTCTCACTCTGACCTCCGATACCCGCAGCTCCCGGGAGCTGCGAACCCTCTCCCCCCAACAACTGGAGCAGCGTTTGGAACGGATTGACGGAGTGGCTTCTGCCACAACAGCCGGTGGTTTGGAACGCCAGATCAATGTCCAGCTTAACAATGCGGATATGCGAGCCTATAATATCGATGTTGCGGCGGTTGCCAGTCGTCTCCAGCAGGAAAATCTTCAGGTCCCGGCGGGAGAACTCTCGGAAGGGGAAACCGTCTACTCTCTGCGCACAATCAGTGAATACAGAGACATTGATCAAATCCGAAATGCGATCGTAGCTGTCCGGGATGGAAATCCTGTTTACCTGAGAGATGTGGCAACGATTGAAGACGGGATCGCTCAACCGATCGGAAATGTCCGGGTACAGGGAAATGACGGGGTGATTTTAAATATTTATAAGCAAAGTGACAGTAACATTGTCACCGCAGCCGGCGGGGTAACGGGAGAATTAAATGAGATAAGATCGATACTCCCACCGGATGTCCGGCTCGAAGTTCTGACAAACAAGGCGGATTTTATTGAGTTATCTATCCAAAACCTGATCCGGACGGGTATCCAGGCAATTGTACTGGTCATGATCATGTTGTTGCTGTTTCTCCGAAGCGGGCGGTCGTCCCTGATTGTAGCCATCTCGATTCCGGTTTCTATCATTACCACCTTCAGCATCATGCATTGGGCGGATGTAAGCCTGAACATTATTTCACTGTCCGGCTTAACCCTCGCTGTGGGGCTGGTTGTGGACAATGCTGTAGTGGTGCTCGAAAATATTTTCAGATTTCATGAGGAAGGGGAAGATGAACACAATTCGGCTGTCTGGGGAGCCCAGGAAGTCTCCATGCCGATCGTCATGTCAACGCTGACTACACTTGTGGTCTTCCTGCCTGTCTTGTTTGTTCCCGGCATCGCAGGATTATTGTTCCGGGATTTAGCCCTCACCATCTCTTTTGCTCTCGTGGTGTCCGTACTGGTTGCCTTGACAATCATCCCGTTGTTGAGCTCACGTCTGTTTCAATCCGAAAATCTTGAAAAAGACCTGACCTCTTCGGAATCTCTGTTCCAGCGGTTCCTGAAGTGGAGAAAACAGTCGGCCTGGACCCGTCTTGCCAGCATTCCGGGGTTTCTGGTCCTGATTCCCCTGTACCCGTTTATCTATCTCGGCAAGCGGGGATTTACCGCTACCGGGTTTTTTTTCAAATTAAACGTAGCTCCCCGATTGGAAAAACTTTTTGACCGGACGGAACAATCCTACAAATCTTTGATTGACAAACTGTTGCATTATAGTGGATGGGTCATTACCGCTGCATTTGCTTTCCTGGTTCTGACGCTACCCATCTTTTACCAGCTCGGGGGTGAATTTTTCCCTGAAGTGGACGAAAACAACATCGTTCTCGAAGTACAGCGTGAACCGGGTGTCAACCTGTTTGAACTCGAACGGACGATATTTCAAGTCGAAGAAATTATCCGCCGGGAAGTCCCCGAAGCCAGGCTCATTGTCTCGGATTATGGCGATAAAACGGGAATTGAAGGTGCCAACAACCCGGGCGGAAACAAGGGGACGGTACGAATCGACCTGGTGCCGATTGATCAGCGTAACCGGTCTCAATTTGTGATAACGGATCGGCTTCTCGAAGAACTGGCTGTAGTTCCCGGTGCCAGTATCCGGGAAGTCCGGGAAGACCCCCTGAGTCCTGACGGAGAAACGGGATTAATTATCCAGATTTACGGATTTGACCCCGACGTCAGGCAGGAACTTGCCACTGTGGCAATGGATCAGCTTCGCAATACGGAAGGAATTGTCAATCTCTTCAGTTCAGCCGATCAGGGACGCCCCGAGTTAAGAATTGAAATGGACAGGGAGCGAATTGCCAGGTCGGGCATGAATGTTTCCCAAGTTACTACAGCAGTCAGCAACGCCGTTCGCGGCAATGTTGCGACGACATTTGTAGACCAGGGAATTGAATTCGAAGTACTGGTTCAACTGGATGCCTCCGATCGATCCGAATCCACCGCTCTCCGGGAAATCCAGATCCAGACCCCGGATGGAGTCTGGATGCCATTGAAAAACCTGGCCAATATCAATCGCTATAGCGGCCCGTCAAGTATAATTCGCGTAAATCAGGAACGAATGGTTGAAATTGAAGCGGATCTTGCCGGAATGGACTTGAAAACAGCAACTGAAGAAGCCCGCTCTATTCTCGACCGGATTAATTGGCCGGAGGGATACCGGTATGAAGTGGCAGGCTCGGCTGAAGAACAGCAGGAATCGTTTTATTTTCTGATGATCGCATTTATGATTGCCGGCATTTTGACCTACATGGTAATGGCTTCTCAATTCGAAAGCCTGGTTGAACCCTTTATCATCCTCGTAACTATTCCGCTGGCCCTGAGTGGAGTGCTGCTGATATTGTGGATCACCCAAACCCCGGTTAGTGTAACGGCTATGGTTGGCTTGGTTTTGTTGACCGGAATTGTAGTGAATAACGGCATCGTAATGATCGACTATATTAAAATTCTTCAATCACGGGGGCAACAACGGCACGAGGCGATTGTGAACGGGGCCAGCCGGCGTTTGCGGCCCATCCTTATGACCGCTTTAACAACGATTCTTGCCATGGTGCCCCTGGCTTTACAACTTGGAGCGGGCGCAGAAACGTGGAGTCCCATGGCCCGTACGGTGATCGGCGGACTCGCGATGTCAACGGTTTTGATGCTGTTTGCCGTCCCCTGTATGTATTATTTAGTCAACAGGACGGTCGAAAAACTCGGATTTAACGCCATCCATAAGGAAGATCCGCTTTTGGAACAGGAATAAACAGGATATGACAAACCATTCTTAATCATGTAAATATTTTGAGGACCCGGAGATGAGAAAAATTACCATAACAGAGAAGATTCTAAAGCGTCCGATAACGGTGTTTATGTTCTCGTTAATGGTCATCGGATTCGGACTGTTTTCCCTGTCCAATTTAAAAGTTACCCTCATGCCGACCTTTAATATCCCGGTGTTGGCCGTGTCGGTAAACTATCAAAACGTAGCCCCTGACGACATGTCGCGGTTAGTCGTCCAGCCGATTGAAGGGGCGATTATGGGGGTCGAAGGGATTGAATCCCTTGAATCGAATGTTCGCCAGGGTGGAGCATTTCTCATCCTGCGGCTGAAACCGAACGTAAATATTCAGAAAACGGAATTAAAACTCCGCGAATCGATGGACAGGATTCGGGCAGACTTGCCTGCGGAAGCAAATGAACCGGTTATTTTTCAGTTTGATCCCGACCGTGCACCGATCCTTGAAATCAGCCTGGAATCTCCGGCCATGGCACTGGATGAACTCCGCAACCTTTCCGAAGAGTTTGTCGAACCCCGTTTTGAACGCCTGCCGGGCGTTGCTTCAGCAGATACCCGGGGAGGATTCCGTCGTAATTTCTATGTGAATGTAGACCCGCAGGCAATGGCACGTCACCGGGTCGTCCCCTCTGAAATCACCAGTGCACTTTCAAATAACAATGTACAACAACCTCTTGGTAATTTGGTCACCGACCGTCTGAGTTACAGTATCCGGGCTGAATCTACCTACAGGGATATTGAAGAGATCAGGCAAACTATCATACGGCTTGAAGAAGACGGCACTCCCATCCGGGTGTCCGATGTGGCAGATGTTGAAAACACGTATGAAGATATCAGTTCCATCGTTGAGGTAAACGGCCAGAACAGTGTTACGGTGAGAGTGCAAAAACAGTCGGATGCCAATACCCTGGATGTAGCTCAGGCGGTTATATTCGAGATGGCCCAATTTGAGGAGAATCTCCCACCCAATGTCTCAATGCAGGTACTGAGCAATGAGGGGAAGTTTATCGAGGATTCAATCAGTAACCTTGCACAATCCGCACTTATCGCCCTGGTCGTGGTCGTATTGATTCTGCTGATGTTCATGGGAGGATGGCGGATCGCTTTTGTGGTTGCCATGAGCATCCCTGTATCTCTTACGGCTACGTTTGCCGCCATGTACTTTATGGATATCAGCCTCAATATCATCTCCATTACCGGCCTGGCTCTCGCCATCGGACTGCTCGTAGATAACTCTATTGTGGTTTCGGAAAGTATCTCCAACAAACTCGAAGAAGGGCACCGAAAATTCCAGGCGGCCTTGCTGGGCACCAATGAGGTTGCAGGAGCCTTGCTGGGTTCTACCCTTACAACTCTCGCCGTCTTCGTTCCCATTCTTGGAGTCAGCGGAGTAACCGGCACTGTAACCCGGGATCTTGCCTTAACCATTTCCATTGCCATTACGAGTTCCTATCTCGCATCTATCGTATTAATCCCGGTTCTGGCCTCACTGGTCATGCGGAAAGAAAAATTCAAGAAAAGCAGCGGTACCTTTTCGTGGTTTCATTCTCTTGAAAAAAATTACGGCCGGATACTCTTCTGGCTGCTCCGCAGAAAATACGTGGTGGGACTTACCGTGCTCCTGATTCTCGGCGGCTCTTTTTACCTGTTCCGAACGATTCCGGGTGAGTTTTTTCCAGCAACTGACACCGGCGAATTCCGGGTACAGGTAACCCTGCCTGTCGGCACTCCCCTTACCAAAACGGCCGATATGATGCGAAGCTATTCCGAGGAATTGAGAGCCCTTCCGGAAGTCAAAACCGTTATCACCGGCATCGGAGAACAACGACGCAGTACGGGCAGTAATCTCGGAGAGTTGAATATTCTGCTGGTTGAGCAGCACGAACGTGGTAAAACCTCGGGTGACATGATGATGGACGTTGAACAAATGCTTCAGGAACCCGGTGTGGACCTGGAGATCTCGGGCGGCTCCGGCGGACCCGCGGGACTTGGCTTTCTCGGCAGAGGGCGCTGGGGACCGGGGGGAGATATCCAGGTCTCCCTGATTGGCCCGGACATGGATCTCCTCCAGCAGATCTCCCATCGGATCGAAGACCGCTTTGCCGAGGACCCGAACGTCCTCTCCATCAATAACGGCCGCACGCGTCCCTCGACCGAAATTCATTACCTTCTGGATCGTGAACGGATCAACCGAATCGGTGCCACATCAGGACAAGTGGCTAACTCCTTCGGGGCCCAGGCACGGGGGACAAGGGCCGGATTTTTTCTTGAAGACGGAAGGGAAATTCCGATTCAGGTTCGAAACGAACAGGAGCAATTTCGTCATCGTGAAGACCTGTTTACCCTGGAGCTTCTCCAGATTGAGGATCAGCGGGTGCCGATCACAGCTCTCGGTTCTTTTGAATTCAGCGAAGGAGTCGGAAACATTACACGCCGGGACCGGGAAACCCTGCTTGATGTCAATGTCCGAATCCGCGGGGATATCGAAGAATACCGGGGAATCCTCCGGGATGTCCTGACCGAAGAAATTGTTTTGCCGGACGGTTACCGGTACGAGTTTACCGGGGCCTTCCAGGACGAGAACGAAAGTTCCCGTCAACTCGGACTGGCAGCACTCCTGGCCCTCTTACTCACCTATATGGTCATGGCCTCCCTTTTTGAAAACCTGAGGGATCCTTTCATCATTATGTTTACCGTTCCGTTAGCCTTTTTCGGTTCTCTCCTGATATTGTTTATCACCAGCACACCGCTGAGTGTCCCGGCCTATATCGGAATCGTTCTCCTGGTCGGCATTGTAGTGAACAACGGAATTGTGTTGGTTGATTACATTCACCAGTATACCCGAACATCCGTTGAGCAAGAAGGTAAATCCTACCTGATGCTGTTCCTGCAAGCTTGCAAACGCCGGATGCGGCCGATTGTACTGACTGCAATGACGACCATTTTTTCCATGATTCCCCTGGCCCTGGAAATGGGTGCCGGCGCAGAAACATGGAGCCCGTTAGCCAAATCGGTGATCGGCGGACTGGCCTTTGCCACGATTCTGACCTTGTTTGTTGTCCCGGCTGTGGTGATTGCCATTTCAAAAGCACGAAGAGAATGGATAGAAGAGGGACTGGATTCAGTCGGAAATTAAGATTTAGTGATAGAGAAGGCAGAGGTTTTCGGCCTTCTCTCATTCGGGACACACTCCTTGTGATCCCCCCTGTATCAGTCGGCGAATCGGGCTACTTCTCGGTGGGGACAATTTCCCCGGCAAGCTCTTCACTTCATCCCTTCATTCATTCTGCCGGGAGTAGACAGTCCTTATTATTTGACCAGTACCATTTTCCTAGTCAGTACATCACTGCCGGCCCGGATCTGGTAGAAGTAGACTCCGCTTGAAAGGCTGGAACCATTGAATGTCACATTGTGAATTCCGGCAGACAGGTTTTTATCGACAAGGGTTCGTACCGCTCTGCCCAGAATATCATAAATGACCAGGCGAACTTCCCGGTTTTCAGGAAGGCTGAACTGAATCTGGGTAGTTGGGTTAAACGGATTCGGGTAGTTTTGTTCCACGTCAAGCTCTTCCGGAATATGTCGTGCCACCGAACCCGGTGAAGTCACCTTGTTGGGGAGAGACCCCAAGCCGACTTCGTGTGAATTGATTACTGTCAATTCCGGGTTTCCCGGCCCGGCCGCCGCCTGTCCGGTAATCACACTCAAAACCGTCTGTCCTTCACGTCTTCCGTTATTGAATTTAAACGTATCAAAGAGTTCCGGGCCCTCCACTACATCGAGTTCAAAGTTAAGGGGATGGACAGAAACGGCTTCCGATAATTGTCCAAACGGAAGGTTTTCCTTCAATACCACCGGTGGACGGTCTTCCGGATAAAACCCAATCAATCCGATGGACGAGACATCCGCCACTGCATTAAAAAACAGGTACCGGACTTGATCCTCCTCCACCTCTTCCTCCATGAATTCATGAACGAAAAACTCAAAACCCTTTGAATTTGACGGCTGGGAATTTTCACTCATCCCCGTTGCAAGAGCCCAATATTGCCGGTCGGGTTCAAAACGGATGGTTTGCTCGGCAATCGCATCATCAACGTTTGACGATGCTTCTGTGATCACTGAAGCGAGCAGATCAATCCCCGCCGGCACCTCGATCAACTCCGTCCTGAAATTGAAATCAATCCCATGCCTGACTAATTTTTTATTGATAAAAACATCCAGTTCAGATAAAGCAGGGTCAACCGATGCATGAATAAACTGTACAAAGGCGGATTCACCCTCCACATTCAAGGTAACCGGAATACGAGTCGGATCTGCATCGAGATCATTATCCAGCAGGAATATTTCCGTATAGTACCTGCCGGGGACAAGGGCACCTGCATTCAGGGGAATCCCGATCGTTTCCGATTCACCCGTATCGAGTGAAAAATCGACCTCCTTAATTTCCAGCCAGTCGGGCTGACCGGGCAGAAAAGTTATTGAAAATTCCTCAGCAATCGTTTGATTTGCGGCATATAAGGCACCATTCACGCCAACACGGTCTTCAAGTCCAATGGATACCTCCTGATTTTCCGGGTTTGTCTGCAGATACTGCATTTGTACTGCTCCGCCCTTATACAGGATTACCTGAAAAGTATAGGCCTGATCCGGATGCAAGGAGGCTGGAAATTTCCTTAACCGTTCCCATTGAATAATAAACCTCTCGTTGTCACGGTCATGCCAGGTGTACACGCCCCCTTCATTTCCAAGTTCAAAATCTGTCCAGTGTACGGCAATCAAATCATTCGGATTGGCTGTAAAGGGAATTTCCCGTTGATTGCCGCTTTGTTCCGGATTTGTAACGGGTAAAAAAGATAGAAAACCATTCACCGATACATTCACAGTTTCTTTCATTTCATTGAAATACGGGAATTCAAACGGCAGATCGACAGACTCTGCCCCATTTACCGTGTTTTGAAATCCAACGGAATTTCCCTTGCCCGAAATATCCTCCCATTGGAACGAAGGTGCCCCCTCTACGCGACTGGATGAGAATAGATAGGGAAATGATCGTGGTTCATCATCCAGCAGAGATATCGGCCGGAATTGATCGGAGGTTTGAACCTGCAGGGGGCCCGGACCGTTATTGACAATCCGCAGGCTGCGGATGCTCTTCTCGCCTGCATTCATGGTAACCTCCAGTCTGCCGTCCTGGTTAAAATCCCCGGTAACCTGTTTGGAAGGAGGTGCAGACGTTGAAAATTGAATGACATTCGAAAGACCGGATTGATTTCCAATACCGTCTTCCGCCTTAACGGCCAGGTAATATTTTTGATCGGCTTGCAGGTTACTGACAATCACTTCCTGGCGTTCCCCGGTAAACTGTGGAACGATCACTACGTCCACCCGGTCAGCCTGGTTGAAATTGCCTTCGGTAATCGGATTTTCAGAAATGCGAAAATCATATCCATGCATCGTTCCGCCATGGCCGTTAAATCCGACAGCCGTCCATTCCGCCGAAACAAAATGCTGGCCGGATGCGAGAATCTCCAGGTCATCCACTGCATTGGGGGCCACATCCAGAAGGGCATTCCTGGCGTTCAGGCGGCGGCCGTTTTGAACGCGGCCGTCGAGCGACTCAAGCGCATCGGCCCGGCCCAGGATCCGGTTCCGGATTTCCCGGTAATCCGCATCCGGGTACTGAGCCTTAATCAGTCCGGCAACCCCCACTACGTATGGGGCAGCCATAGAAGTGCCACTGAGATATGCATACTGGTTACCGGAAAAAGTACTCGCGATTAACTCGCCTGGCGCAGCAATATGGACGGTGGTCGCCCCGAAATTGGAAAAATTTGCAAGCTGGTCGTCCGGGTTAGTGGCTGCGACCGAAATGATATTATCCAGGTCATATCCGGCAGGGTAAAAAGGGGTTTCGTCATTATTATTCTCATCATTGCCGGCTGCCGCGACGACAAGGTGTCCTTGATCCCGTGCTTCCTGAAATACATTAAACAGGGTTTGGCTAAAGCCGGTGCCCCCATAACTGTGATTGGAAATCGTAGCCCCGTTTTCCAGAGCATATTCCATCCCCCTCAGGATCGCACTGATCGAGGTTTCTCCATTCTCGTTAAAAATTTTAACAGCCATCAGCCGGGTAGTCCAGTTGATGCCCGCTACCCCGGTTTGGTTGTTCCCCGCCGCCCCGATAATTCCCGCCACATGGGTGCCATGGCCGGAATTCTCTCCCTCATCCAGCGGGTCATCCGGCGAATGGGTCCCCGGACTGGTGTCGATACCAAAATTCCCCTGGTCATCCCGGAACACATTATCCTGCAGGTCTTCGTGGTTATAATCGATCCCGCTGTCCAGCATCGCGATAATCACGTCGCCGGAACCGGTAGTCAGATCCCAGGCCAGGTGTGCCCGGATATCCGCCCCCTCCGTTTTGGACACCACTCTCCGGTTATCTCCCGATACAACATCAAAATCTTCGCCGTCATTTCGAAGCCCCCACTGCAACTCAAAAATCGGGTCATCCGGGATCGTCCCCTCACCATTTTCCTGCATGAGCCCGGGCACCGCATCCGATGAATGTCTGACCGGTTCAATGATCCGGTACACAAAGTTGGGTTCCACATACTCCACATCGGGGTGGGTCCGGTAACGCTCCAGCCCTTCCTCCACACTCATATTCATCAGGCGGACCCGCTCAGAAGGAGAGTCCCGGTAACGGTTTAACGATTGCAATCGGGTCCCGAAATCGCCCCCCAGGCGCGACTCCCCATTCAGAATCCGGTCGTCTTTATACCGGATAATGAGCTCTCCCTCTACATATTCCACCTCCCCATACCCTGTAAGTTGTTTTTTCACCACATCAGTTTGCCCGAAAACCTCGCCCGGATTAGACGAAATCAGGAAAACAACGGATAGTAAT
>JBBDNC010000204.1:0-1871 GCA_040877875.1 Balneolaceae bacterium
ACGGGAGCATCCGGCGGCATCGGGCTTGAGATGGCACGTATTCATGCCCGGAACGGAGACGACCTGGTATTGGTAGCCCGGAGTGAAGACAAACTTCTTGAACTGAAGCGGGCTCTTGAAAAAGCGGAGGATATTGAGGTTCAGGTCATCGTTAAAGACCTGGCCAGCCCGGATGCCGCCCGCGAAATCCATTCCGGGTTAACCTCTGAAGGAGTGAAGATCGATTACCTGATCAACAATGCCGGAATTGGGGATTACGGGCTTTTTCATGAAAGCAGTTGGGAAAAACAGGCGGCGATGATCGATCTGAATGTGAAATCACTGACCCGGTTAGCCCATTTGTTTTCAGCCGACATGGTTCGACAGGGAAGTGGGCGGATTATGAATGTTGCATCCACCGCTTCCTTTCAGCCGGGGCCGTTGATGAGTGTCTATTACGCAACCAAGCACTATGTACTGGCATTTAGTGAAGCCATTGCCCAGGAGCTGGACGAATATGGAATCACCGTTACGGCTCTCTGTCCGGGCCCCACGGAATCAGGATTTCAGAAACAGGCGAAGATGGAGGAGTCCCGCCTGGTTACAACCTTTCCGTTGCCGTCGGCTCGTGAGGTTGCGGAATATGGATATCGGGCTATGATGAATGGCAAGAGGGTGGCGGTCCACGGAATGATGAATAAGTTTCTGGCCCAGTCGGTAAGGTTTGCTCCCCGCAAGTTGAGTACGGCTGTTGTCCGCAAGCTCCAGGAAACGAGGTAAGGGAGCTTTACAAGAGGGAATTGAGGCAGGTGCTTCCGGTTATGACAGGTTTTGATATTGAACAAAACCCCTGGTTTTTGAAAGCCTTCTTCATGTTCAAAATTTTTAAAAATAAATCCGGAAAAGTTAAATATTAAGGGTATATTGTTCCCGTAACATAAAATCACCTCCTGAAGAGAGAACTCTTTTTCCTATCGACGCGCTTAACACCAACTCTTTAAGATCGGACACATCTATTCAGGTGTTTTAATCTATACAAGACCTATACAATTACAATGACTAAAAAAGGTAAAGTAAAATGGTTCAACGCTGTTAAAGGCTTTGGATTTATCGAACCCGAAGACGGAAGCAAAGATGTTTTCGTACACAGAAATAACGTAGAAGGCCTGGGCTCTGATCAGGGCCTTGAAGAGAATGAAGAAGTTGAATTCTCGGTTGAAGATGGCCCCAAAGGGCTAAGTGCTGTTGACGTTCGTAGTTTAACGTACGAATAGCCAAAACACTTTCTTACATCTATGTTGAAAAGCCTGTTCCGACTTGTCGGGGCAGGCTTTTTTTATTACCGGTATCTTTATGATCGGCGAACACATGAACCCTTACAATATTTTTTTCAAATTTAAAAAAATGCCATTGCATCTATGCAGACCGGATTAAAACGTGATATCCAAACTCCGGGTGCTGTTTTTATGGGACTCGGGTCGATTATCGGGACAGGGATTTTTGTCAGTATAGCGATTGCTACACAAATCGCCGGAAACGGAGTCATCATTGCAATTGTGATTGCGGCTGTCCTGGCTATTTTCAATGGATTAAGCAGTGCTCAACTTGCAGCGGCACACCCGGTAAGTGGAGGCAGTTATGAATATGGGTACCGGTTTCTCGGCTCATATTTTGGCTTTACGGCCGGCTGGATGTTTTTGATTGCAAAATCTGCCTCGGCAGCAACGGCCGTATTGGGCTGTGTTGGTTATTTATTTTATGCCCTGGGGATCCATGTTCAGCCATGGCTGATGGTCAGCTCAGGGGTGGTTTTACTGGGGCTGATGACAGCTCTTGTTTCAGGCGGGATCAGCCGGAGTAATCAAGCCAATACGGCTATCGTCATCCTCACC
>JBBDNC010000205.1:0-10111 GCA_040877875.1 Balneolaceae bacterium
AAATTTTTACCCCCCAATATTCTACAATTCAAACGGTTAAGTCAAAAAGATGATACGAAAATTTAATCAGATGAATTATGCCTTCATGATTAGACCTTCAGGAAAACCTGCCTTGACTTCTATTGACTCTTTTATCCAGAATACCTAAGTATATCTGTTATAAAAACCTGGTTACTTGAGATACTGGTAAGTACCGGCTTGGAAAATCAATTAATGATCCCTGTAATGAATACATTACATAAGAGATGTACCGACTCTTGCATCGTTAAACTCTCTACCGCTTGTATCTTGGGATTATCCGTATTCTGGTTGTCTTGTACATCACCTGAACAAGTTAAGGAAACTGCGGATCAGCAGATAGATCGGTTAGCCGACTCCTTTGTAAAAAGTTATTTAAATCACTTCCCGGAGCTAACTACAGTCCGGGGTATTCCGGATGCCGATCATCGTTCAATTTCAATTCTTTATTAATTGTCTTGTTAAATTCTCTCTAATTAATCCCTAAGCAACAGCAGGTTAACAGCCAAATCTTTGGCTGACAATTTTCGTAACAAATTATCATCACATGAAGCGGGATTGTTTTGTAATGAGCTGCCGATATTGACAAACGGTTGACTTGCTCAGGAGGACTCTATTAAATTAATGTGCAGCAAATATCTCCCCGTCAGTCTGCAGTGAGAACAATGGGGGTCAACTATTCAATATTTCGATAATAAACCATGAAAAAGGAAAGTTCTCAAGAGACACACTCAAAAGCTAAAGATTTCAGGACTATCGGACCTGTCTCGGATCTTGAACATTATTTGCCCCCGGACTGGTGGAAGCGAATTTTCAACTCTATGTATTTAAAAACGGATGCTGATGTCGTTGAAGATCCACGGATTACTGAAACCGAGGTAAGCCTATTCCATCAGATTCTTGATCTTAAGGATGGGGATTCGATTTTAGATCTTGCATGCGGACAAGGACGCCATCTGATTGAAATGGCTACACGCGGGAATTATAATTTATTTGGATTAGACCGGTCGCGGTACCTGATTCAAAGAGCTAAAAATATCTCAAAGAAACGAGGCTTTTCTATCAATTTTAAAGAAGGAGATGTAAGAAAATTACCTTATTCGGCTGACTCTTTTGATTACGTAACTATTCTTGGAAACAGCTTTGGATATTTCGAAACGATCGATGATGATTTGAAAATTCTTAATGAAATTTTCAGGGTATTGAAGCCAGGTGGAAAAGTTTTAATGGATATTGCCGACGGTGAGTATTTGAGAGAAAATTATACACCGAGAAGTTGGGAGTGGATTGACAAAAATCACTTTGTATGCAGAGAGAGGTCGATTGCGGCAGACAATGAACGTCTCATTTCAAGAGAAATCGTTACACATAGTGAAAAAGGTGTGATCGTTGACCAATTTTATGCTGAGCGGCTCTATACCAAGGATCAACTGAAAAACCTGCTCGAAAATGTAGATTTCAAGGAAGTTTCGTTTCACGGATATATCGAACCTGAATCCCTTCGTAATCAGGATTTGGGGATGATGCAGCAAAGATTTATCCTCACCGCCAAATCGGTCAAACAACAAACGCCTAAAAGTGATGAGAAAAAGGTCAGGAATGTCATAGTGGTAATGGGAGATCCGTCACTTGCTGATGTAATCAAACCGGATGCAGTATTTGATACAGATGATTTTGATACAATTAAAAGGCTTAAAACCGCCCTAAATAAGTCAAACAATTATAAATTCAGTTATCTGAATAATCATCAATCACTTGTGTCAGATTTACAAAAAATGCAGGCTGAGACAGATTTCGTCTTAAACTTATGTGATGAGGGTTTTGAGAACGATGCGGTCAAGGAGTTGCACATTCCCTCGCTTCTGGAAATGCTCAATATACCTTATACAGGATCAAATCCTCAGACCCTGGCATACTGTTATGACAAGTCACTTATAAGAGGAATTGCAAGCGAGATCGGAGTCCCCGTCGCAGATGCTTTTGTCATTACGGCAAATGAAAAATTATTTGAACTCAACATCCCTTTTCCTGTTATTGCCAAGCCAAATTTTGGGGATTCAAGCTTTGGAATTACCCAAAAAAATGTGGCAAATACGGTTGAAGAATTGACAGATGCTATTTTCAGAATTCGAAAACAATTCGGGTACTCCAAACCAATATTAGTTGAAGAATTTTTAACAGGTGCCGAATTATCCGTTGGTATCATCGGAAACATTAATAATTATACAATCCTCCCCGTTATAGAGGAAGATTATACCGATTTACCGGAAGGCTTACCCAAGATTTGTGGATACGAGGCTAAATGGCTGACCGATTCCCCCTATATGAAAGCCCTTAAATCCATCCCAGCATCCATTTCATTTAAAATCGAACAGGAATTGATTCACCACAGTCTGAAACTCTTTAAAAGACTGGACTGCAGAGACTATTGCCGGTTCGATTGGAGATTGAATAGTAAAGGCGAACCGAAACTCCTGGAAGTAAACCCCAACCCCGGATGGTGTTGGGACGGACATTTATCCAAAATGTGCAGTATTGGGGGAATGGATTACTCTCAGATGTTGGAAGCAATACTAAATGCTGCAGAACTACGACATAATTCTAATGCTTAACAGGAAATGAATGTCGTCAACATCCAAAAAACCAGGGTGCCGGTTAGTGGATTCTGGAAAATACTTAAGCATACTACATCCAACTACAATACTGTCAGACCATTAACAGAGCCCAAACAGTTGAATATAATAATGAGTACTATCCAAGATAGGTAATGCAGTCAGATGAATCCGATAATTAATAACTGGAATCTATGAGTTCGTTAATCCAGTCTCTTGATTTTAATATTCTTAAACTCAACCCCCTGTCCTTCTGCCTGGAGACCAAGATAGCCTTCCGTTAAGGGCTCCCCATCCACTTTGATGTCCGGATCATAGCCGTTTGCGACACCGCCTCCGATCTGTGGCTTCGTATATTCCAACACCTTCTCCCCATTCACTTTGTGGATAACCAGAGAATCCCTGTAGACGATAAGTTCGGCCTGAACCCACACGTCCCACGAGTACGTATCAGAGGAAGAATTGATGCAGTGGCGCGGATCCATTTCCCCTTCATAAAACACTTCGGTTCCTGGAGAACACATGTTCCCCGTAGGACGGGTGTCCCCCTCCTCTTCGGCAGCCAGCATTTGGTACTCTACAGAAATCGGCCAATCCTGCTCTTTCAGAATGGTATTGGGATCCTGGGAATGGAACATGACTCCGCTGTTTCTGTATGTATAACCGGGGGCATCTTCCATCCATTGATCGGTAAACCTGTAATCAAACTTTAAGTGAAAGGAAGAAAAAGGCTCTTTATAAAACAGATGCCCATAACGCTCGTTAAATTCGTCATAATCGTCATAATTCACTTGTATAATCCCCTCTTTTACCCGGAAGGTATTAGCGTGATTGTCACCCGTTTCATGGTGATGAATTTTGACAATCCAGTCATTCAAATCTCTCCCGTTAAAAAGAACCTGCCAATCCTGCTGATCTCCGGTCCGCGAATTTGAGCCGCAGGAAACAAGGATCAGTACAAGCACCGGTAATAAAAAATTTTTTAATTTTTTCATTCTATCTATAAAATTTTAATGATTCATGATTTTTAACACTTGTCATATAGATGGACACACCTTCCCGGAACAGACAATAACTTGCCTTCCCTCCCATCGGTTTTCTCTTTTTTTTCCTAATTCATAAATTTATCCGTCTGGGCATCAAGAAGTTTTTTCCAGTGAACGAGACAGAGAGAAATGGCAAACTTTAAGATCTTTTCTGCAAACCAACAAGTATGTAACTTCATAAATTATTTTTCGTGCAAGTATTTGAATAAATCCATTTTCTTTTAAATAAAGGAGGCTTTGCAAAAATTGGGATTTTGTTCAAGGTCAAGGCCAGTCCGCCAGCCGGCGGATCGAAACCACAGTATATTTCAATATTCGAGGAGTTCAATCGACCGATAACGCCGACATTGGGCAAAAGACCCGTTTTACAAAGCCTCCTTAAAACATCATCATCAAATGAATCAACAAATAGCTGAAGAAGAAAGTTTAAAAGCATGTGGGTAGTAAATAATCCTTGCGCCGCCTTACCATCAAATTTAATAACAAAACTATGTCATACGATGATGGTTTAGCACAAAGGATTCGCGAACAGCTCAATAACCGGTCGGATGTTGAAGAGAGGAAAATGTTCGGGGGGCTTTGTTTTATGATTTCCAATCACATGTGTTGCGGTATTGTGGAAGACAGCTTGATGGCACGAGTCGGGCCTGAGGTTTATGAACAATGTCTGGCCAAAACCCATACACGAAAAATGGACTTTACAGGAAAACCCATGAAAGGGATGATTTATGTAGATTCCGAAGGACTCACTACAGATAAGGAACTGAAAAAATGGATCTCAATTTGTCTTGAATTTGTAGAGTCCTTGCCGCCAAAGAAAAAATAATTTGTAAGTGAGATTATTTTAATATTTTTTTGTGTTTCAGAGGATGAAATCCGAAACCGGAAAACCTGCTGCTAACCGTTTGGTATCATCCTGCAATGAGCCACAGCTTGATTCTCGCCAGGCCTTGAAAAAAAGTCTGTAAATATCTGTAACGGCTGAAGCCTGGTCATTCACACTTCATTCCAACATTTTAATTGAACCCCGATATGAAACGATACCTCTCTGCCCTTCTTCTTATTCTATTTATGAGTTCAATCCCTCAAGCTTGCAGTCTTGCCCAATCAACCGAGATCCTGAGGGAAGCACCACCGGAAAGCGCCGGTATTTCATCTGATCGCCTCGCCCGGATTGACAACATGTTTGAGGAATCGATATCCCAAGAAGATATTCCGGGTGTGGTTGCCCTCATCGCCCGGAACGGCAAGATCGTCTATCATAAAGCCTTTGGCATGGCCGATAACGAAAACCGTCGTGAAATGGAGAAGAATGATATTTTCCGAATTGCCTCCCAATCCAAAGCCATCACATCTACTGCGGTAATGATTCTTTGGGAGGAAGGCCATTTCCAACTGGATGAACCTATCTCAAACTATATTCCCGAATTTAAAAACCCGGAGATCCTGCAGAGCTTTAATGCTGCGGATACCAGCTATACGACGATCCCCGCAAATAAGGAGATTACTATACGCCACTTGCTAACCCATACGTCCGGTATCGGATATGGCATGATCGATGCGGATGAACGTATGAGAATGATCTATCAAAAAGCGGGCATTACTGACCTGTTCACAACCCGGCCTGTCACCCTTGAAGAAAACATTAAAAAACTGGCTCAACTTCCGCTTCATCATCACCCGGGCGAAGCTTTTACCTACAGTGAGGGGCTGGATGTCCTTGGATATTTCATTGAAATCATTTCAGGCATGCCGTTTGATGAATTTCTAAAGCAGAGGATATTCGATCCGCTTGGAATGGACGACACCCGTTTTTATCTCCCTGCGGAGAAAGCCGACAGACTCGTTCCCGTACAACACAGGGAAGACGGAAGCTGGACCCGGTATCCTGTTACATTTTATGATCCGGATTATCCAATCAAGGGATCCAAAACCTTTTTTTCAGGAGGAGCCGGCCTCTCAAGTACCGCCAGGGATTATGCTGCGTTCCTGCAAATGTACCTGAATGAGGGGGAACTCAACGGAACCCGAATCCTGAGCCGTACGACGATAAAAACCATCATGGGGAATCAAACGGACAACCTGTGGGGCGGGCCGGATAAACACTACGGACTGGCATTCGGAGTGGTGACACCGGAAGGACAAAACCGTGGAGGAATCGGCAGTCCCGGCACGTTTGACTGGGGCGGTTATTTTAATACCCAATATTTTGCAGATCCAAAAGAGAACCTCATCGGAGTCTTGCTTAAACAAACACAGGGCCCTACATCGGATCAAACCGCCTGGAAATTTCGAAAGATGACAGGTGCCTCAATTGACGATTGAAGTTTGATTCAGAACGTGCCTGAGGTTTGGCAAATGAACAAGATGATGGTATATTCTCATCGGGAAAAATATCCGAAATTCTAATCTAACCATCTGTTTCATGAGTGTTTTAGTTGGCAAGAATACCCGCCTGGTTGTACAGGGTTTTACCGGCAGTGAAGGTACGTTTCATGCTGAGCAAATGATTGAATACGGCACCCACATTGTCGGAGGGGTCACACCCGGTAAAGGAGGCCAAAAACACCTGGATCGCCCGGTGTTCAATACCGTTGCCGATGCGGTAGAGAAGGAAGGCGCCAATACCTCTGTCATATTCGTCCCGCCGCCTTTTGCGGGAGATGCAATCAGTGAAGCGGCTTTTGCCGGAATTGAGGTCATCATCTGCATTACCGAAGGGATTCCCGTCCGGGACATGATCATCGCGAAACAGATAGTCAAAAGCCACGGAGCCACACTCGTCGGGCCTAATTGTCCGGGAGTCATTACTCCGGACGAGGCGAAAGTGGGAATCATGCCGGCCATGATTTTCAAACCCGGTAATGTCGGATTGATTTCCCGTTCCGGCACTCTTACCTACGAAGCAGTGGATCAACTTACCAAAGCTGGTCTTGGACAAAGCACGGCCATCGGCATCGGAGGAGATCCGGTAATCGGTACCACTCACCTGGATGCGATAAAATTGTTTAACGAGGATCCGGATACGGAAGCGATTGTCCTGATCGGTGAAATCGGCGGATCAGCCGAAGAGGAAGCCGCCGCCTATATCAAGGATCACGTAGATAAGCCTGTCACAGCGTTCATAGCCGGTAGTACGGCCCCTCCCGGACGCCGAATGGGACATGCCGGTGCAATCATCTCCGGCGGACAAGGAACGGCTGAAGACAAGAAAAAGGCCCTTACCGATGCAGGAGTTTCTGTTGCTGAAAGCCCCGCCGAAATTGGCGAAACCCTTAAAGCAATGCTTTAACAAGGAATAGACGATAGATTTCGATGATAAGGGATAGAGTCGTTTATTACGATAACGAATGTAACGGAAGGAGTTTGTTATTTTCGGTTGTCCTTTACCAGAAAATAAACAAATTGTATCCATCCTCCTGTCATGTGGTTTTAAAGTGTTATTGTAAAGGGTCCGGTTAACTGTTCCAGAACCATTACATGAACAACTATACCCTATTTCCTCTCACCTGTTAAATGCTGGAACCATCCGGAATTACGGCTCCTTTCGGAACGATGACAATTCCATCCACTACGTAATGATTTTCATACTTGCCATCTTCGAGATGGGATCCTCCTACGATTCGGACATCGTTCCCGATCTGACAGTTTTTATCCACGATCGTATTGCTGATATAACACCGGTCACCAATTCCCATAATCGGTTTATCAGACGATTTGGAACGTAACTCTTCATCCGTCGGAAAATAGTCGTTCCCCATCACAATGGAGTCCTCAATGGTGGTCCCCCGTCCGATCCGTGCCCGTATACCGATCAGGGATCGGGCAATACGGCTGGCCTCAATGATACATCCCTCAGCTACCACTGCATTATCGAGCATGGTACCCATCATTTTCGAAGCCGGCAGAAGCCGGGCATGGGTATAGATAAAATATTCGTTATCGTAGAGATTGAATTCCGGTACAGTTTGGGTCAGCTCGAGGTTGGCTTCATAAAACGATCGGATCGTCCCGATATCGGTCCAGTACCCGCCGTATTCATAACTGTAGATTTGGGAACCCTCACTGATTGCATCGGGAATTATTTCCTTTCCAAAGTCGGTTGCATCCGGATTTTCGTCAAACAGTTTGTCGAGGATCTCTTTATTAAATATATAGATTCCCATCGAAGCAAGATATTCCTTTCCTTTCTCTTGAAATTCCGGCTGGGTATCCGACTTCCACTTCTCCAGTTCTTCCGTGTCCGGTTTTTCAACAAAACTTTTAATCCGGCCCTTCGAATTGGTTTTCATTATTCCGAAACCCGTGGCTTCCTCTGCCTTCACAGGAATCGTCGCTACGGTTACGTCCGCCTTGTTTTTGGTATGTCGTTCCAGCATCTTCCGGTAATCCATCTGGTAGAGCTGGTCGCCCGACAGAATCAAGACATGTTCATACTTATGATTTCTCAGATGATGAAGAGACTGCCGGACGGCATCGGCCGTACCCTGAAACCAGTTTTGGCTTTTCGGTGTTTGTTCCGCCGCAAGAATATCGACAAATCCGCTGCTGAACACATCGAAATTGTAGGTATTCTTGATATGGCGATTCAGGGATGCAGAGTTGAATTGGGTGAGTACGAACATGCGCCGGATTCCTGAATTCATGCAATTGGAAATCGGGATATCGACCAGCCGGTATTTCCCCGCAATCGGAACAGCCGGTTTGGAACGATGCTTCGTTAACGGATGCAGCCGCGTTCCTCTGCCGCCTCCCAAAATAATAGCAATCACTGATGATTTCATAAGTAGCACCTCACATGAATTATAAATTGAAGTTACACTTCTTGCAATAATTCCTTGTACATTTTCTCATAGTCTCTGGCCGCCTGATCCCACGAAAAATCCAGATTCATGATTCTTTTTTGATTGTCTGAAAAGAACTTTTCCTTTTTATACAAATCAATTCCCCGGTAAATAGATTCCATCACTTCGTCAACCGTCAGCGAATTAAACGTCAACCCGTAACCATTCTCGTCAGACAAATCAATGACGGTATCAGCAAGTCCGCCTGTTGCCCGGACAATCGGAAGCGTCCCATACCTCATTGCATACATCTGATTCAGCCCGCATGGTTCCACCCGCGAAGGCATCAGAAGAAAGTCCGAACCGGCATAAATCTTGTGAGCCAAAGCCTCATTATACTCCAGACGGGTATTGAAATATCCGATAAATCCCTCTTTGAGTTTCGTCAACTCCTCATGAAGAGCAGGATCTCCTGTTCCCAGGATCAGGATATTCACCTCTGCCTCAACTTCTCTGACCCGGCGAATAATATCCGGCAGAAGATCCGCCCCTTTCTCCATCACAAGCCTTCCGATGAAGGAAATCATGGGACGGTCCGGATCGAGCCGAAACTCGTCACAGAGAAATTTTTTATTTGCTTTCTTCCCTGACTTCCTGCTTCGAGATGTATAATTTTTCTCAAGAAACGGGTCGCTCGCCGGATCCCAGACCTCCGTATCGATTCCGTTAATCAAGCCGAGTGTTTTCTGTTTCTCACTCCTCAACAGGGTTTCCAGCCCGTGGCAGTTTTCCATCAGCTCACCCAGATATCCTTCCGAAACCGTTGTAACCCTCCATGCACATTTGATACCGGCCGCAAGGGAATTCAATTGTTCGTCCCATTCCAGCAAGCCGATTTCATCCAGGTTGAAAGCGGGCAGCCGCAGGTAATTCCCGTGAGCGTAACGCCCCTGGTATTCCCCGTTATGAATCGTTAACACGGCCGGCACATTCCGGAGCTTGTTAAAACGAAAACAGTGAGACATCAAAAACGGTACCAGCCCGGTATGGTGATCGTGGGTGTGGATCATATCCGGTACTTCGTCAAGGTGAACAACCCATTCCAGGGCAGCAATCTGAAAACTGAAAAAGCGGTCCATCTCATCCCAATACGGGTGTCCTGACCAGGGATCGATGTAAATCCCTTCCCTGTCAAAACGGCCCGGTATATGAATCAGGAACAGATCAAACCCCAATTCCGCACCTTTCACTCTCTCCACCCGAAAACCAAATTCACCGCTACCATACGGGGCACGTCCCTCGAATACGGTCTCGGTCTCCTGATCCATAATCCAGGGAGTCTCGTACTTTGGAATCACCACAGAGGCGTCATGACCGATACGATTCAAATACTTGGGGAGTGCCCCGGCCACATCTCCCAGGCCCCCGGCTTTTGCCGCAGGATAGCACTCTGCACTGATGTGTAAAATTCGCATGGTTATTCGAGGTTAAATAATTTGTCGGATTTGCGACGTGTTTGCGGTTTTGCAAACAGGTTAGTCTGACTCTATGTATTTTTCACTGCGGTTCCCAGGAATAGCCAAATAGACTTCAATTTCATGTTTAAATTCATTCACGTCAAAACCTTTCTGCAGATCAAACTACGCCACAC
>JBBDNC010000206.1:0-10073 GCA_040877875.1 Balneolaceae bacterium
ATGCAGTAATGAAACTGATTTTCCAGGCATTTGGGAATGTTATATCGCGGGGATAAAAACGGATCAGTTCGTTTTTCTTGTATTCGAAATACTCCCCACGGGCTTTCCTGATCTGGCTCGAAAAAATCTCATGGGTAATATTTTGATGAAGGCCTGCACAGGGCAGCAAACCGGCTCTTTGTTTTCTTTGTAATAAATGATAGAGGGGTTTCTCGAGAAAAGGGCTGAGATGAAAACCGAAAAGAGCAGTACCGTCACATCTTCTTGCACGTTTATCTGACCGCTGCAGGAAAACATGAAGAATGACCCCATTAAATTCGGGGTTTGTATGGTGCAAATGGGTATACCAGTCATTTTCATCCCGATGAATCTCAATGTGGCCGTGCCAGAGAAGATTATCGATTTGAATGCGTGCATTCAAAAAATCCGGCCCGGCACCCGGGTTCTGCTCACCCGGGTCTTCAATCCTCATCGCTTTCCTGCAACAGGTATGAATGGACCGGGTATCGAATTCGAGATGTTTCCAGATCCACTGAAGCAAAGATTCATGATATCTCCGCCGGGTTTTATGCATGACTCGTGTTGACTGTGCCTGTATCCTCGATGGAGATCTCTTCAGTGGCATCATAAAGATCTGGAATCGACTTTTCGAAACTGTTTCTAATGTATTCGGTAAAGGCAGATACCGATTTTTTTCCGTGATTTATGACCTTCCTGTTTTGTCCGCCGAACCATTTGCCTGCTTTTCTGTAGTTCTCTCTAATCTTCAGAATGTTCTTCCTGTCACTGCGGGAAATTAACAGCCACCCGGTCACTACGCCGGCTGACAGGCAACCGATGAATAGGAATAAATTTTTTGATTGATTACGATCCATGGCGGGTTCTCCTCTATATTTGATTTTTATATTTTCTCTTCTCCGTCTTGACTCTCTATCTGCCTAACGAATGTTTTTGCTTTTCTGTTTCACATATGGGATTAAAAATGAATAAATTCGTAACAAATTTTATAAATCTGATGACCATGGAAAATCAACCCTACATTACTTTGATGGATAACGCGCGGATCCGGCGAACTTTGAAACGGATGATTTATCAGATTGCCGAGAAAGCCAGGGAGAGGGATGTGTTGCTTGTCGGGTTGAATGAACGGGGCGCCGCGATGACAAAGGAGATGGAATCTCTTATGCAAAACGCTCTCGACTGCCCTCCGGACGTTGCTTTCTTTAATTTGGATGACAAGAACCTTTCCGGGGTCGCAGCATCGATCCGAGAGGATCATGATTTTATGGGAAAGATGGTGGTGTTAGTGGATGATGTGATTTTTAGTGGTAAAACCATGTTTACGGCTTTACAGAAATTACTGGCTGACCTTGAATGTACTGTTTATATCGCTGTTCTCATCGACAGGGGCCACCGCAGGATGCCTGTCCAGGCTGAATTTGTAGGGCGGGAAATTTCAACCAAGCCTAACGAACATGTGGAGTTAATTTTGAATGAAGGGAAAGCCGACCGGGTACTTCTTTATAAATTTAAACAGGATGCGTAGAAGTAAGTTTATGGGCCTTCCCCGTTTTAATACTCAAGATATTTTTTAGTGTGAAAAGAATTCAGACGTTTGTTTTACTGTTTTTATTTTTGTCCGTCTATTCGGCCTATGCACAGCAAACCGAACTGCTTGCAGAAATTGAAAATCCGAATGTACCGGATACGCTGACTGGCTGGGATGTGAACTGGACGTTGAACCTGAACGGGGCACAGGCCAGTTATTCGAATTGGGCAAAAGGAGGATCCAATTCCGTCAGTATCAACGGAGCCTCGCTGTTTCAGCTCCTTTATCGCCAAGACCGGTTTGCCTATGAGTTTTGGCTGAGAGGGCGGTATGGACAGACCCGGATCAAGGATGAAGGGGTTCGTAAAACGGACGACCGGCTGGCGCTCAGAAACCGGTTTCTCTACGATTTAAGCAAGGAACATAACGAATTTAAAATATTTACCAACCTGAATTTCGAGACGCAATTCGACAAGGGGTATGATTTTGGAGCCGGCCCGGAGGGGGAAGATGTGTTGATCTCCGATTTTTTTGCTCCCGCTTATTTTGTCCAAAATGCCGGTTTGGCTTACTACCCGGAGCGTAATGTTTCGATCGAAACGGGACTTGGACTCAAGCAGACAGTTGTCCGGGAACCCCTTTTGTCGACCCGGTATGGCCTGGATGAAGGTCAGCGGTTTAAATCGGAAGCCGGCTATACATTCGGCATGAATGTACAAGTGGGGATTATGGAAAATGTGGTTTATACAGGCTATCTGGAGACATTTTCTAACTTGTTAAAACCGGTTTCCAGTACGGATATTTTTATTACAAATGAGTTTGTGGGAAAAATCAATAATTTCCTGAACGCCACCTTTCAGTTTAACCTGATCTTTGATGATGATTTTTCAAATGAAATGCAGGTTAGCCAATTACTGTCGGCCGGGGTTTCCGTCAGCATTTTTTAATCTTTTCCTGCTTGTAAAAGGAACTGGCACTGGATCTTCCCTGACGGATGACAAGTTATCGGGCCCCTGTCTATAGCAGCATTCGGGCCCTTGAGGATGTGAGACGG
Source organism: Balneolaceae bacterium (assembly GCA_040877875.1). GTDB lineage: Bacteria > Bacteroidota > Rhodothermia > Balneolales > Balneolaceae > JBBDNC01. Next base: position 2,604 of record JBBDNC010000206.1, read on the forward strand.
AGAACGATATGAACCGCTACCAGAACTATTTGCCTCTTTTAAGAAAAGCTTTGGAAGATCTTGACGACTGGCGAAGTTCGTTTGGAGAGCTTCCGTGGGGCGGCCAGGAACTTGCAGAACTGGGGCCTGTGATGGACAGGTTCGTGGAGGAAATCAAATCAAGCTATCCCTTTCACCATCCATCCTACGCAGGCCAGATGCTGAAGCCCCCTCATCCGGCTGCATGGCTTGCCTATACCCTGGCCATGACAATCAATCCCAATAATCATGCCCTGGACGGGGGACCCGCCACATCCAAAATGGAAAAGGAGGTCGTTGCCAAACTTGCAAAGATGGCAGGATATGGTGAGGATTTCCTGGGACATCTTACCTCCGGCGGGACGGTTGCGAATTTGGAAGCACTCTGGATATCCCGGGAGCTGCAGCCGGGAAAATGTGTGGCTTCAACGGCAGATGCCCACTATACACATGAAAGGATGTGCAGGATCTTGAATATCGAGCATCTTTCGATTCCTATTGATGGGAACGGGGAACCTGATTTTGACTTCCTGGAGCGGGAGGGTCACCGCATCGGTACGGTTGTGGTTACGATGGGGACAACGAGCCTTGGCAGGGTCGAACCGCTTCACCGCTTTCTGGACCGGGCTCGGGCGAAGGGGATCCGGGTGCATGTAGATGCAGCATACGGAGGCTTTTTCAAACTGATCGCGGGAACCCTTGGTGTGGATCAAACTCCGTGGGACGTTTTGGGAGAGGCGGATAGTATTGTGATCGACCCTCATAAACATGGATTGCAACCCTACGGTTGCGGAAGTATTTTGTTCAGCGATCCGTCGGTGGGCCGGTTTTACAAACATGACTCACCTTATACCTATTTTACAAGTGAGGATCTTCATTTGGGTGAAATTACTCTCGAGTGTTCCAGGGCCGGGGCTTCGGCAGCGGCGCTCTGGGTAACATTGGAGCTACTGCCACTAACGGCCGGCGGACTGGGACGGATATTGGGTTCCTGCCGAAATGCAGCATTAGAGCTGGAAAAAAAATTAAACCGATCCGACCGGTTTACGGTCTATACAAATACCGAGCTGGATATTGTGACCTATTTTCCCATTCCTGAAGCTAAAAAAGCCTCTTCAGTGACCCGGCTTTCAAAGAAAGTATTTAAACAATGTATGGAGCAGAACCCGGATCAATCTCTTTTCCTGAGTTTATGCCAAATACCTGCCGATTCCTTTGCAAAACTGCATCCGGATTATGAACCCGATCGCGGGATGGTTACAATCCTTCGAAGTGTATTAATGAAACCGGAACATGAAAATTTTGTGAATGAAATCATGAACCGCCTGGAAAAACAGGTTTAAACAATTGGAGCCTGATGGTTATGGAGTATCAGACAAAGAATGTACCCTTTCGAATAACGGACATCAATCTTGGCTTTCAGGAAGCCGAGGGAGTGCTGAGGCTTTCGGGGGATAGACTTGTATTTGAATTCAAGATCAAGGACGCCCTGGGATTGTCCGTCAAATCAGATGTAAAGGAAATACATCTTCCCCTTGAAGAACTGGAAAACGTGGAGGTCATTGACTGGTGGATCACTCTCCGCCTGGTCATTTCTGTCCGATCGATCAAGGCTTTGGATGAACTCCCCAACGTGGAATCAGGCAGAGTCAAATTGAAAATTGCCCGCAAATATCGCAGGCTGTTAAAAGAATTTGTCTCAAGAGTCCGGCTTGCATTGTCTGAAATCCGGCTGAATCAACTGAATGGAAACAGTTAACAGTGTGTCCGTGAAACAGTGTGTCATCTGCCAGCTGGCGGAAGTGTGTTAGGGGTTCAGTGAGAAGTGCTCATTTTTTGCACGCGAAGCGAAAACGCAGAAGGCAAATGTGAGAAGGTTACAGATTCAGTAGGGTTTTTCCGGCGGCTGTCAATCTAAAGAGGAGATCTGAATCACTCCCCCATTGGCAGTGAACCTCAACCGAAAACCTGACACACTATATCTATATAAACTGAAAATTTATTTTTTCGGCGTTAGGAATTCCCTGTATACGAGCAGTTCTGCATTCAGAATGGCTCCGCCGGCGGCACCACGCACCGTATTGTGGGCCATCGCAACGAACGAAAAATCGAGGACACTGGAAGCCCGTATCCGCCCGATTGCCGTTCTCATTCCCCGCTCTTCATCCGCATGGAGCAATGGCTGCGGATAGTGTTCATCGCTGTAGACAAACAGAGGATATTTCGGTGCCGATGGCAACATGAGGTCACTCAATGGATTCTTCCAGTTTTCAAACAGTTCCCTGACTTCCGACACATCCTTCGGTTTGTTCTTTACACCTGCCGTTATGGAGAGCAGATGCCCGTTTCTGACCGGGACACGGGTTGCCGTTGCCTGAATGGGAAAATCTAAAAATCTGACTTGTTCCCCTTCAAGCGTGCCGAGAATCTTCAGGGGTTCCGTCTGAATTTTGGATTCCTCTCCCCCGATAAACGGGATCACATTCCCCAGGATATCGAGGCTGGGGACCCCGGGATATCCTGCTCCGGAGATCGCCTGCATAGAGGTAACCAAGACCGAGCCCAAATCAAAGGCATCATATAAAGGCTTGAGAGCCATGACCAACGGAACGACTACACAATTCGGGTTGGTCACAATCCAGCCGGAGTTGTCATCCGTAAACGTCTGGTGGCGGATCAATTCAACGTGGTCCGGGTTCACTTCCGGCACAAGGAGAGGGACCTGTTCATTCATCCTGTGATTTTTTGCATTCGAAATAACCGGAATCCCGGCACTTGCAAAATCGGATTCAATGGATTCGGCTACCGAGGAATCCAGCCCGGAAAAGACAAAATCAACGTCTTTGAAATTGGAAGGTTTACATGCAGATACATTTTTTTTGGCAATCACCTCCGGAAGCGGAATGCTCTCTATCCATTGCGCGGCTTCCCGGTAGGGTTTTCCGGCCGAACGGGCGGATGCACCCAGCACCTGAATGGTAAACCACGGGTGATTTTTAAGAAGACGAATAAATTTTTGTCCGACGGCACCTGTTGCCCCCAGAATACCTACATTAAAATTCATTGTGAAGAAGATATATGGATTGTCGTTGACAGATTGTGTGAAAGACAAGGTGTAGTCCGGAAAGTCAGGATTTAAACCTGAATCCTGCAGGACCGTTTGCCGATTCCGACGGTTGTTACGCGGGATTCTTTTCCGTCTGTTGCCGGTGACGTGCCTCGGTGTCCTTTCAAATTTTTATTTTCAGCTTGTAAAAATAAGGAATCATCAGGACAATTGATTCATCATAGATCATATTTTTCCTATCTTCCTTTTTTTGGTTTCCGGTTACGGATGATTCGTTCCTGGTCCGGTATGAAAATTCCGGTTGGCGTCAACCTATATTTGTTAAACTTTCCAGGGACTTCGTAACCTTTGTCAATCATTTTTAATCGATAACTAATTCTCAAATAAATGGCTGTATCGCATCTTCAACAACTCGATAGAATTGTATCACTTTCCAAATCGAGGGGTTTTATCTTTCAATCATCAGAGATCTATGGAGGACTTGGAGCGGTCTATGATTACGGTCCCCTGGGTGTGGAACTCAAGCGGAATATCCGTGAAGAGTGGTGGAAAGAGATGACTCAAAAATATGAGAACATCGTGGGGATCGATTCGGCTATTTTCATGCATCCGAAGATCTGGGAAGCCAGCGGTCATGTTGAAGGGTTTAATGACCCGATGATCGATGACAAGCAGTCGAATAAACGGTACCGTGCGGATTTGGTGATTGAACAGTATATCGCCAAACTTCGCAGCGATGGCAAAGAGGAGGAAGCGGATAGCATCCAGCAGCAACTGGATACAACCGGTACCCGGAAAGGCCTCTGTGAAGATCTGTATGAGATTATTATGGAGAATGAGATACGAGCTCCTGAGTCTGGCGCATTCGACTGGACGGAAGTGCGACAGTTCAACCTGATGTTCAAGACTCAATTCGGGGCTGTTTCGTCCGGAGACGATGACGACGCGGTGTACCTTCGCCCGGAAACGGCACAGGGAATCTATGTCAATTATAAGAATGTAATGGATACCTCCCGGCAGCAAATTCCGTTTGGAATCGCCCAGGTGGGTAAAGCTTTTCGAAATGAAGTAGTGGCTCGCCAGTTTGTATTCAGAATGCGGGAATTCGAGCAAATGGAAATGCAATACTTTGTCAAACCCGGAAATGACGGCGAGATGTATGAGGAATGGCTCAAGAGGCGGATGCAATGGCATGAGTCGATCGGCATTCGGAAAAAGTTTCTAAGGGTCGAACCGCATCCGGAAGACAAACTCGCCCACTATGCACGGTCGGCTGCGGATATCCAGTATAAATTCCCGATCGGATGGCAGGAGGTAGAGGGCATCCACAACCGGACGGATTTTGACCTGTCGCGTCACCAGGAGTATTCAGGTAAAAAACTGGAATATTTTGACCAGCGTACCCAGGAAAGATATATCCCCTATATCGTGGAAACTTCCATCGGTCTGGACCGCTGTACATTGATGGTGTTGTGTGATGCGTACCGGGAAGAAGAAGTGGAAGATGATACGCGAACGGTTCTGAAAATGCACCCGAAGCTGGCCCCGACCAAAGCCGGGGTTTTTCCTCTGATCAAAAAACCGGAGCTTCAGGAGCTGGCGAGAAAAATCGAAGGAGATCTTCGCGAGGACGTTACGGTACTGTATGACGAATCCGGTTCAATCGGAAAACGGTACCGCCGCCAGGATGAGGCGGGAACCCCGTTTTGCATTACGGTCGATTTTGACGGACTGGAAGATCAAACGGTGACCCTCCGGTATCGTGACAGTATGGAACAGGATCGAATACCGGCAGACAAGGTGGGAGAAGTGATCCGGGAAAAAATGAAAAACTGGAAACAGGATAACAGTGAACAGTAAACAGTGAACAGTAAACAGTGTTTCAGAATTTCGGTTAGAGGTTCTTTGCCAATGGGAGGAGTGTCTCGGATCTCATCCGTTGACTGGCAACCCCCGGAAAAATTTTTCGAATCCGGAACCTTTTCACTAAAACCTTGTTTACTGCTTATTGACTACTGACATACACTACTTAAAGATATTCCCGTTTACGTTTGTTATATTTGTAACGGATTTCATCCGCCGGCCGGCGGAGTTCCTTCACTATAGTTTTAAAGTAAAAAAGATCAAAGATGAAACTTAAGAGCTTGTTATCTATTTTCGTTTTGTTATTATTTCCTCTTGTACTGAGTGCTCAGCAAAAGGAAGCTCCTGAAGGAGCAAAAACCTATGTCATTTCCCCGCAGCATGGAGAAGTGGTTCCCCAGACGTTTACGATTAAGTTCGGTTTGCATGGAATGGGAATTGCCCCTGCAGGAAACGATATTGAAGGGGCCGGCCATCATCACCTGTTGATTGATGTGAAAGAATTACCTGACCTGACACTCCCATTGCCTTCCACCGACCAGGTTCGACACTTCGGGCTGGGACAAACCGAAACGGTTGTCACCCTGCCGCCCGGCAAACATACCTTGCAACTTATTGTCGGGGATTATGCTCACATTCCTCACAAGGATCCTGTGATGTCAAAGAAAATCACTATACATGTAAGCGAATAGCCGGTTGCCAACGGCTCAACAGGAATGCGGGCCCGTGGGTGAGCGAGTGATTGCTACGGATGGATCACACCTCTTTAATGGCTTCCCCGGTGTATAAGAGGGCTTTTTTATAAAGATTCTCCTTCATATTCCTGCCTTCTGATGCTCGTTTCAGCTCAACGGAAGGCCTGCAAGACCCAATTTTGATAAAAGGATTCCATACGGGGAAAATAGTTGATGCCGGAAGTTGCATTTATAATCGAATTATCAGAACTTACGCCCCATGAAAAAATTAGAAAGAAATATCACTCTCCAAATGATATCTGTTCGTCGCCGCCGCCCGTTGGGCGTGTGACGATCTTATGTAGTTCCTGATAATGGACTAACATTCTTCACGCCCGCTCAAATTCATTTTTTGAGCGGGTTTTTTTATGCTTTCCCGATAACATGCGGAATTCCTAAAAAAGATTATACTGTAACCGTCCCATTATCTTGTCGACCGACTTAATTTTAAAACCTAATACCTTATATTCTATTGACTTATGAAGCATTTTTTGAAAATCGGAGATTATGAACCGAATGAACTGCAGGCCATGCTGGATTTGAGCCTTTCTCTTCAGAAAGAGCCCAAACCGGTTCTCAAGAGAAAAAACATCCTCTTTGTATTTGAGAAACCATCTCTTCGGACCAAAGTCGGAACAGAAGTGGCGATTAATCACCTGGACGGACGAGTGGTACATGTGGAAGCGGATGTGCTTCTGGGATCCGGAGTGGATCCGGTATTCGAATGCCGGGAATCCCTGACCGATACGATGAAGAACGTCTCCCAGTGGTGCGACGGTGTCTTTGCAAGGGTATACGAACATGAATCGCTGCAAAATATGGCAGAAGAATCGGATATTCCTATTATCAATGCCCTGTGTGACCGGCACCATCCGATGCAGGCGATGGCTGATATCCTGACCTTGCAGAATCACTTCGGGAAGGATACAAAAGTGACAATCTCATTTATAGGAGATGCCAACAATGTTGCGTACTCTTTAATCGAGATCGCATTAAAATTTGGCCACGAAATACGGTTCGGTGGTCCCGAGAAGTATTTCTGGACCGAGAAGCAACTGAGTTATTTTGGGGATCTTGCCGTAGAGCATGGCGGAACTTTCATCCATACGTTCGATCCCTTTGAGGCTGTTAAAGGCTCCGATGTTATTTATACGGATACATTTGTCTCGATGGGGGAAGAGCACAAGATGAAAGAAAAAATCAAACATTTTAAAACCTATCAGGTGAACAGGGAGATCTACTCCAAAGCCAATCCGGATGCCGGATTCATGCATTGCCTGCCGGCACACCGCGGGATGGAAGTGACCGAAGAAGTCATCGACCATCCGAACTCCTGGATCTATAAACAGGCCAGGAACCGAATGGTGGTCTCCAAGGGAATTTTTGCCACAATGCTTGGCTGATTTGTGGGCCACATGACAGGAACAACCAGGATTTTAAACTACAATTGATAAACACGAGCATTAAAAAATGGAACAGTTAACCAATTATAAAAAAGTGGCTTCTCACGAAGCGGAAAAGGGAAGTTTTAACAAATGTCTGCTGTTGTACTCCGGCGGACTCGATACCAGTGTGATGCTGAAGTGGATACGTGAAGAGTATGACTGTGAAGTGATCGCCCTGACGATCGACATCGGTCAGACCGCGGATAACCTGGATAAGATCAAAGACAAAGCGTTGAAACTCGGAGCTGAAGAAGCTGTAGTGGTGGATGCGAGAGACGAGTTTGCCCAGCTCTGTTTTGAGGCGGTCAAAGCGAATGCCGACTACCAGGGGGGATATGCTCTG
>JBBDNC010000207.1:0-9968 GCA_040877875.1 Balneolaceae bacterium
GCATGGCGCATATTTTCCCACAAGGCAAAGCCGTTGGGCCGGATGATCATGCACCCGCGAACCGGCGAATGATCGGCAAGTTTGGCTTCTTTTACAACGTCAAGATACCATTGAGAATAATCCTTTTTTCTATTCGTAATTTTCTTAGCCATTCGGAAATTATTTAACCTGGTTTACTGAAATAAATTCAGCAATAAAATAGTCTTGCTGGGCATCAAGATAAAGATTGATTTTCAATAGATATGAATTGCCGGAAATTTTGGTTCAGTTTCAATGAAAGATGGGTTAAATTTTTTCCGGCCGGAGGTTCATCATTCTCCTGAAAAGTGTTATCTTTAGCATTCTTTTCAGTAGATGTTCGCGTCGTAATGTAAATACGGACGAGGGTTCGACATGCTGCTGCCGGGATGTTGTGTGAAATAAACAGAAAGATGTAATGAACAAAGATGGCGTGGTAGCTCAGGTGGTAAGAGCGTCGGATTCATAACCCGGAGGCCGAGGGTTCGACTCCCTCCCACGCTACGAAGTAAAACCCCTTAGGTGTAAATTTATAGAAGGCTTTGCAAAATTACTGCGTGGGAATCGCTGTCGCTCGGAGCTTGATATTCCAGCAAAGTGGGATAATCCATATCGACCGGTCCATCAACTATCTTGTCGCCAAAACCGATATCCAATTGAAGCCGATGCCGATCCCCGCCGACCGTGGCTGATATTTTGACTCATGCGGATCTTATCGTTTTTCTTCTCCAAAAGCTTGTCCACAGTATAACCGGTATAGTCGATTCCTGTAGAATCCCAAAAGTCATCCATTGGCGGCGGTTCCAGAAAAACCCTCCCTTTTGAAAACTGGTGCAGATGAGAGTTGGTCCAGCCCATGGCCGTTTGTATCACTTTGTGAAGGTCGCTCAGAAGCATGTCGGCGGGAATGATAAGCCTCCGCCAGATTTTTGGTTTTGAACCTGAAAGTTCGAGTTTGATTTGATAAGCGGTAGTTGGCATTGTTTTTCAGTTTGATAGTGATCAAATCAGAGTAAAATCTTTATTTGTATTTCTAACTTCTATATTTGCCCATAGAGAGTTTCTGATATACAGTAATAGCTAACATAATAACCGTAAATGGCATCACAAACCACAGTACTATTTAACGATTATACTCATAGCAGGGGGGCTAAGCGAGAACGACGTTTCAGCCCCGTTCAAATCCTTCCGGCCATCGAATAATTTAATGCTTTGAGTTTATTCAGATAGGAATCCATGTAAGCTTTTTTCATCTCATCATTCAGAAAACTGCGTTCTGCTAATGATTGAACATTTTCTTGGTGTAACCTGAATTTATTTAGAATCTTTACCATACGGGATTTAACTAATCCGACTTTCAGGCCAAATTCATAGAAGTCGTCGTATGCATAAAATGCATTGACTTCAAAGCTTTCTGTAGTATAGTCGTCTTTAAAAAGACCATCACTCAATGCCATTGCGGTATCATCTACGTGCAGGCTGGTATTGATCAAATCGTAAGCGGGGCTCAGCATGTAATCTCCCTGTTTGGTTTCAATCGCACCATAGTTTTTCAGGTGAGCATCCCCATTGCAGATCAGGTAATTAAACACGATCAGAGAAAAGAGCTTTTCCAGTTCCACCATGGCTGCGGGAATATATTGCTGAACCAGCCCAGCCATCTCTTCGTAGCTGTACTCATATTTAAAATTCGGTCCGGCCGTTTCGGCTGTTTTCCCGGCAAGTGTAGCAAAATCCTCTTTGCCGACCTTTTTGCCATCCTGGGCTACATCAAATCGTTTTGTGATATAGGCCGGTTCTCCATTTTTAAAAAAGATCAGGGCATTTTCTGCGGTATGGATATCAAATACCTGCCGGGCAATCTGCATGGTGAGATGTTCATTGGCAGGAACCTGGTCTACTTTCCGCAAATCTCTTGGAACAGGTTTCAGGATGTAGGTTCCCTGCTCTCCCTCTTCCGTTAGACGAAGGGTGTTCTTTTCCAGCAACAGGGACACTTTTTCCTGTACGCCGGAGATAGAAAGCCGCTTTCTATTCTGCTGAAACTTTTCGGCGTCCTCTTCACTCACATCCGGCGGTTTGTATGGAAGAATGTGACTGACTTTCTTCCCATTAAATACCCGTTTTAAACAAGTTGGGCTGTAGGTATCAAATCCTTCTGCCAAGGTACCCGGACAATATTTTATTTCTGGTAAACTCAATCTTATTAATTTTTTGGTTTTACTGTGATTGCACCGATCGTATCTGTTTGAGCCGTTGCCAAAAGCAGATCGAAGTAGTTGTTCTCATCAATTTTCAACTGCCTCGACTGAAGTTTACGGTTCACCCCTTCCGATAAAAGATTAAAGAAAAAGGGAAACAGATGATCAGACTTATAGGTTTTTTTAGTTTTTGGCATGGTTAAACTCACGGGTGGCTTTCCCGGATTGTTAAACCATTGATCATCATATTCAAATTCATACAAATTTCTATTATGCCGGGTAAGCACACCAACAAGCTCTCCGTTTCTATATACATTGGCTGACTTCATAACTATAACTCAGGCTTCTTAATGGTCAGAGTTAATTCCATTCCCAGGATATCTGCTATTTTATTTAACACTTTTACTGTTGGGTTGGCCTGCCCGGTCTCAATTTTATATAGAGTATTTACACTGATGTCTGCCATCTCCGCAAGATCAGGCTGCGTGATCCCGAGTGTATCCCTGCGTTCTTTTATTTGCTTACCAATCTCAGAAACCAACATTATAATGTGATTTTAGATATATAAGTTATCCTTTCAAGGAAGAATATAACGAATTTCACATTATAATGTGATATAGAATAATTTTTAAGGTCTCGGATCAAAGAAATAGCATAAAACCACATTATAATGTGGTTTTATCATCCCCTTATCCCCTGTTCTTGGCCTCAATCCATTTTGACATATATTTTGTACTGGCCATTGTGTGGTGCATCAACAGGGTTCCGATGAAGTTCTTCTGACGGTGTTTGTCCAGTTGTTCTTGGATATCCAGGATCCGGCGAATGAGTTCAGGGCCGAATCGATCCTTTCGAAAACGGCTGTTTATGATCTGGATTCCATTCTTCTGACACCTGTACCATTTTTCCCGGTCGTTGTATAGTTCCAATGCCGCTGCAACGAATTCATCCGTCCGGTTGGCGATCCTCCCGCTCCATTCCAGCTTACCCGCTATGCCTTCCGCTCCGATATCCGTGGTGATATTGGGTGTCCCGCACTGCATTGCTTCGATCAGCTTACCTTTCAGCCCCGCCCCGAACCGAAGGGGGGCCAGGCAAACTCTTGCGTTTTTTACGACTTCTTTTGAATCAACGGCTCTGCCTTTAATATGAAATCCCTCGTCCGGGCAATGTAGATCATTCACTTTCTGGGAGGCGTATGCTCCGTAGATATGCATTTCGGCCTCCGGAAGTTTTGCCCGGATCAAAGGCCAAAGTTCCTTTTTCAAATATTGGATGGCATGCCAGTTGGGTTCATGCAAAAAATTACCGATGGTGATAAAATGCTTTCGGGCTTCAAAGCCCGGCCAGTCTCGAACGGTCTCTCCTTCAATTTTATCCAACAAATAGGGCACATACATCAACAGATTTGCCGGTACCCCAAACAACTGCCGTAGGATACTCATTTCATATTCCGAGATAATAAGAGAATGATCACAGCGATAGATTGCTGCCAATTCCCTCTTGGCAAGATCATCGACCAGCAAATCCTCCTCATAGAAGGGAAGGCCGCTTTTAAAAGCTTTTCCCCGGGCCTTGCGCAGGCAGTGAAGGTCTTCCGTGTCAAGGATTCTAACGGCTTCAGGGCATTGTTCTGCGACTCTCCAACCAAATTGTTCTTCGGTCATGAAACGGTCGAATAATACAATCGTGGGCTGTATTGACCGAATCCAGCAATCAAACTGATCGCTATTGATTTCAATCCCGGCAGTCTCAATATCTATTTTGGCAAGATCCGCCCGGTGGCTGCTTTCCGATGCTGTGGTTGCAAAGGTAATCTTCCATCCTTTGGAACGGAACAGGTTCATGAGCTGCATCATCCGTCGGCCTGCTGCAGAAGAATCCGGCTCCGGCCAAACGGTTCCGATGATTAATACATGTTGTGATGTTCCGTCATTCATACCGATTGTTCTTTCAGGCCGAAATTCAGCAAGCAGGGAATTGAGCGTGAGAGCGAAAAAATAAGAGATTTAATTTCTTAAGACAGGCAAGTCAATTAAAAACCAAAGAAAACTAATTTTGCTAAAATTAGCCGGTTCTGAGAGTGAGATGGCATTTTTAACAGTAGCCAAAAATAAAATTAGCAGCCATTCAATCAAGAATGACTGCTAAATATCATCTACAGACGGCTATTACCCCATTTGCAAATAAAACATAGTTTTATCAAGCATTCATGGCAATAGTAGAAAATACGTAATTTATATAGGTATAATCACCTATTAAAGGTCAGGTGCCTACATGCCCTTTTCCAGAGCATATCGAACGAGGCCGGCTGTATTTTTTATCTTCAGTTTTTGAAGAAGATTCGCACGGTGTGTCTCAACTGTGCGGGGACTGATATAAAGTTTTTTTGCAATTTCCCGGCTTGTATATCCATCCGCGATTAATTGTAGAACTTCCCGTTCACGAGGGGTAACGGGTTCAGCGGATTGGACACCGGATGATTTTTGCCGTGCCAGATGGGCGTATTTTTCAGTCATCAGTTTAGCAATGGAAGGGCTGAATACTTTTTCACCTTTTACCACATTTTGAACAGCCTCCCGCAGCTTTTTTTGGGGAATGGTTTTGAGAAGATATCCTGAAACTCCTGCATTCAATGACTGATTCAGGTGTGTAGTATCCGTGGCACTGGAGAGTACGATGACTTTGGCATCTTTTTGATTTTGAGTAACCTGCTCTATGATTTTGCGGAGATTCATATCGGTCAGGCCGGAGGATATCATCAACAGATCGGCCGAATGCTTTTCAAAAAGTTCACATGCCTCGGTAGCTGTTGAAGCCACAGCAACCACTTCAACAGACTTCAGCTTCTCAAGAATAGATTGAATACCTGACAAATCTATATCCGTCTCATCAGCTATCACCACCCGGGATTTTGCCATATCTGCCAACTTGTTGAATGGATATTCGCAATATAATAGTTTAACGCTTAATGTAAATGATCTCCGGGGCCCCGGGATTTGCCAGGTAGTACGGAGTGCTCTCTGAATCCGCAGACTGTTGGGCTCATTATTTAAATCTGTCTGTTGACAGACGTATTTTACTTATACACTGGTAGATTCCCCGTGTAAGCAAAAAGACACGTTTTCCACATTTAAAAGTAGTGCAATCTTTGTAGCAACGGATCGGGACGTATTTAAATCTGTTCCTTTCTTGACTCGTTTCTTCGTAACCGCTCAGGTGCTATTTCCTCCTCGGCGGGTGATCTTATTAAACTTTGACTCCCTGTTGTTTACAATTTGATGATCCTTCAAGCGAATGGTTGTCAGATTCTTTATTTTCAGCCCTTTAATCAAAGAATATTAACCAAACGAATTTACGGAAAGGGTATTGATGAGCTGGAGACGAACGCACACATGTGGCGAATTGGATATGGAACAGAAAGGAGAGACGGTCGTACTGAATGGTTGGGTGTCGGTGCGACGGGATCTCGGAGGGGTGATTTTTATTGAGCTGAGAGACCGATACGGATCCACTCAGATTGTATTTGATCAGACAGATAAGGCATTGCATGAGAAGGCTCAACAACTTCGGCCTGAATATGTGATAGGTGTGGAAGGAAAGGTTACGGTTCGGGATGAGGAGAATATCAATCCGGAGATGGATACGGGAAAAATTGAAGTCCGGGTTACAAACTTTACGATTTATTCAAAAGCCGAAACCCCTCCGTTTGAAATTAAGGATGGTATTCCTACCGGCGAAGAGGTTCGATTGAAATACCGATACCTGGATCTCAGAAGGCCCGAAATTCAAAATAAGCTTCTCCTGAGGTCCCAGGTCTGCCAGACCGTACGCAATTTTTATCATGAGCGTCAGTTTGCGGAAGTGGAAACCCCCGTACTCATGAGAAGTACTCCGGAGGGAGCGCGTGACTACCTGGTACCGAGCCGCGTAAATCCGGGCAAGTTTTTCGCTTTGCCCCAAAGCCCCCAGACGTATAAACAGTTATTAATGGTGTCTGGAATGGATCGTTATTTTCAGATTGTAAAATGTTTTCGGGATGAAGATTTACGTGCGGATCGTCAGCCTGAATTCACTCAGATCGATGTTGAAATGTCTTTTGTAGATGAAGAGATGATTTTTGAAGTGCATGAAAAGCTGATGGCTGAAATATGGGAAAAACATCTGGATAAGGAGATTCAGATTCCTTTTCCGAGGATCACCTATCAGGAAGCCATGCAAAGATACGGTTCTGACAAGCCGGATACCCGTTTTGGCATGGAAATTTCCGATTTATCGGATATTGTAGAAGATTCCGGATTCAAGATTTTTTCGAGCACGGTCAGTGATGGGGGAAAAGTACTGGCCGTATCCGTACCGGGACAAGGGTCGATGGGAAGAGGGGCTTTGGACCGGCTTACTGAAGAAGTGAAAGCCCAGACCGGATCGGCGGGCTTGATTTATATCAAAGTACAGGATGAAAGCCTGAATTGCAGCGTCGGGAAATTCTTAAAGGATGAAACCGTTCAGGCAATGGCTGATCGGGCCGGTGCTTCCGAAGGAGATCTCGTTTTAATTTTGGCAGGAGCCGTTCCCAAGGTTTACAGACAAATGGGGACCTTGCGGATCATGATGGGTAAGGAACACAATCTGATTGACCAAAGTAAAATCGACTTTTTGTGGGTCACCGATTTCCCTCTGGTCGAATGGGATGCGGAAACCAACCGCTATCATGCTTTGCATCATCCTTTTACCTCTCCGAGAGAGGAAGACCTGCATTTGTTACAGGAAGATCCGTCATCCGTGAAATCCAGAGCGTATGATCTGGTGTTAAATGGCAATGAACTTGGAGGCGGTTCAATCCGAATTCATAATCAAAAAACACAACAGGAGGTGTTCAATGTTTTGGGAATTGATGAGGATCAGGCCCGGGAAAAGTTTGGATTTCTATTGGATGCGTTTCAGTATGGGGCTCCTCCTCACGGGGGGATTGCGTTCGGTCTGGATCGTATGATTATGATTATGTCCGGTGCAAACAGTTTGAGGGATGTAATTGCATTCCCTAAAAATCAAAAGGCCCAGAGTTTGATGGATAACTGTCCGGATGACGTGGATCAGAAGCAGCTTGATGAGTTGCATATCAGACTGAAGAACCCTAACGCATAAATATTAAATTAACTGAAAAATATCTTGAAAACGGCAGGTATTGACGGCTGCAAGGCCGGATGGATCTTGATCTCTTTTGACCGGGACTCATCCGGATATGAGATTCTTCGGACGGACCGGGAACTTGAAGATGCATTTTCGGAGCACGACCGGATTTTTATCGACATTCCGATTGGGTTGAATGATGAAGAGTATCATCGTGAATGCGATGAACTGCTTCGCAAGAAACTGGGCCCTGAATACGCTTCAAGTGTGTTTAGTCCGCCGATCCGGCCTGCCCTTCATGCCCCGACCTATGTCGAGGCGAATATGCAGAGTTATGAATTTACAGGAAAGAAGTTATCTCTTCAGGCGTGGAATATAACACCCAAGGTTAAAACAGTGGACGAGTTGCTACGAAAAGAGAAAAACTGGCAGGAAAAAGTATTGGAGAGTCATCCCGAATTATTGTTTATGAATCTTAATGGAGGGATGATTTACCAAAAAAAGAATACCAAGAAAGGCCTCAAGCATCGTTTGGATTTGATAGCTGCGAGGGAAAAAGCGGCGGCAGATTTTTTCAGAGAAATCAAGGAAGAGTTTCGGAGAAATGAGGTAGAGGAGGACGATATTGTTGATGCCATGGCACTGGCATATGCAGCAAAAAAATCGGAAGAGGAAGCAATCAAAACACTGCCGGAAAATTCTCCCGAGGATAGTAAGGGCTTGAAAATGGCTGTACATTATGTTTGAGTGAGAAGTCAACAGGGATGAGTGTGAAGCGGGAAAGCCCTGGACCGGTTGGAAGTCGATGAAGTCTGAAGGATGAGTTGAGTTTTTGTATTCTTTCTGACTTGACAGGTTGTGCCTCACCTGCTGTCGTAGAGGGGGGGGATCTACCCTCGCCGGTGGTTCACAATTTGTTTTTTGGATTGGAATAGAAACAAGTCTACTCTACATATACTGAATTCCCGGTTCTTTACCTTGCTCTTGTGAGTTACAAGCTCAGTTTTTCCTTTCTAAATCTGCGTTTTCAATAATTTCCCGGTATTTGACTCCGGCTTTGTAAACCCGGTTCACCCCGTTGAAGGCAGCGATCCTGTAGGCTTCGGTATAAGAAGGATAATTCAACACATGCTGAATGAAATAGCGGATGTCCCCGCCGTTGGCCATCACACTTTGCCCGAGGTGAATAAGGTCGGTGGCCTGTTCTCCTATGATATGAACTCCCAACAGTTTCAAGTCGTCCGTAGAGAAGATCAATTTCAATAACCCGTCCGTCAGATGGCTGATATCCGCCTGGGTGATGTCATTATAGTAGGCGCGTCCGACCGTCACCTTGATATCCATGGTTTTTGCATCGTTTTCTGTCAGACCGATGCTTGCAATTTCGGGGATTGTGTAAATACCGAACGGAATATCCGACGGCATTTCCTGAGAAGGAATCCCGAACATGTCACACGCCGCAATTCGTCCCTGGACAAATGAGACGGATGCCATCGCGGGCAAGCCGACGACGTCGCCCGCCGCATAGATATTCTGTTCCGCTGTTCGGAAATTCTTGTCGACCTTGATGAACCCGTATGAGTCAGTTCTTACGTTTAATTTTTCCAGATTGAGTTTGTCTGTATTCGGTTGATATCCTCCAAAATACAGTACATGTTCGGTTTCGATTACCTGAAGACGTGCATCTTTCTCCTCATTGCTTCTGAAGTGGACTTCAGTGCATGTACGAAGATCGTTCTTCTCCACTTTTTCTACATGAACATTATTCTGAACATAAGTGTTTTGGTCTTTCAGGGAGTTATTTAACTGTGTTTTGATTTCATGATCCAGGAATGGCAGGTAATCTTCCCGGTCATTCAAAATCGCCACCCGGGTTCCCAAAACTCCAAACATCGTAGCATATTCCAGAGCATTGATTCCCCCTCCGATGATTACCAGGCGCCGCGGTATGTGCGTCAGGTCCAGGATGGATTTGTAGTCAAGGATTTCGGCTCCTTTTGTAAGGGTTAATTTCGAAGGAGCCGGATGGCTGCCGGTCGAAATAAGAATAAATTCACCGGTATGGGTGGTTGACTGACCCTCATGATCAGTGATTTCAACCGTATGGGCATCTAATAGTTTTCCGACACCATGAGCGGTATCTACTTCATTCTTGATGAAATCATTTTTCACCTTCTTGTTTTTGGCATCCATAATGGACTGTTTGTACTGCAGGAGATCTTCCATTCTGAACCGCTCAAAGGGGCGCCGGTTGTGCTTGTCTTCAAATTGCGTATGGTAGCGATAAATCGTTTTGGCGGCTTCCCGGAGGGATTTACTGGGAACGGTGCCGGTGTTAATCCATGTACCGCCGAGGTGATCTTCGTGGGCCTCAACGACCAAAACTTTTTTGTCGAATTTTGAACTTTGCATTGCACAGGAAAACCCGGAGGGTCCACTGCCGATAACTATCAGGTCATAATCGTAACTCATGGGAATCATTTAATTCTTAACTTTTAATCAATGGAAGATAGCAGAAATATGAATAGGATATGAATATGAAGTTGTTCTGCCGGGAACAATTTTGAGAGGGCTTTGCACAACCGGTCTTTTGCCCAATGCCTGCGTTATCGGTCGGTT
>JBBDNC010000208.1:0-9913 GCA_040877875.1 Balneolaceae bacterium
TTGAACGAATTAATGAGAACTGGTAGCTAAAAGCTTTTCAGCTTTCTGTTTGTCAGCAATCAGTGAACAGAGTGATGGATCATTAAGATAGATCTCAGATACCGAAAGGGGCCATACACATCGCTTTGAAGAAAAGATCTTTCACTACCAACGGATAGAGATCGATTGTACACTTACTTATTATTCCTTTATTCCGGCGGCCGGTAAACCCCATACTTGATTTTAACAGCCTGTTTCAGCCTTTTGTTATTCTTTCCAAATCGCCACTTTCCTGTATCCGGAGGCATTGGCACCGGCCCGGAACATACCATTCGTATTCATCTTCATAGAGACATTCCCCCGGTGGTCCACAGCAATAAATCCGGCTTCCCCGGGACGAAGCCTTTCATTTAAAACGAAGTCCATTGCGTCGTCAAGGGTACTCTTGTTAAATTCAAGATAAGCGGCAATTGTATGGGCTGAGACATGCCGCATAATCTGTTCTCCCCAGCCGGTAGCCGAAACTGCAACCAGGTCGTTCGCATACGTGCCGGCTCCTATGATGGGAACATCCCCTACCCGCCCGAATTTTTTATGGGTCATCCCACCGGTCGACGTTCCCGCAGCAAGATTCCCGTGCATGTCTAACGCCACCGCCCCGACTGTTCCGTATGGAGCATCCGAAACTTCACCTTCAACTTCAACTTCGCCCGGCTTCAGAAGTGAACTTTTATTTTCCTGTGTACGCTGCCACTGTTCATATCGGCGGGGAGTGGAAAACCAGTCATTCTTTACACGTTCCACTCCCATTTCATCGGCAAATTGTTCGGCTCCTTCACCGGAAAAGAAAATATGCCGCGATTCCAACAGCACCTTCCGTGCAAGTGAGATGGGATTTTTTACAGTCGTAAGTCCTGTTAATGCCCCCGCCTCCAGGGTAGATCCATCCATGATCGAAGCATCCAGTTCATGGGCCCCCTCGCGGGTAAATACACTCCCTTTTCCCGCATTAAACGAGGGATGGTCTTCCAGATAGCGTACCACCTGCTCCACGGCATCCATCGATGTGCCTCCGTTCTCCAGGATCTCTTCTCCAATCTCCAGCGCCAGCTCCAATGCTTCCTGGTATTTCCTCCTGGCAGAATCAGGCATGTCTTTTGAAATCACACCGGCACCCCCGTGCAAAGCAATGGCCCAATCGGAGTCCTGAGATAACCCCTCTTCGAATGTAATCCCTGTAATTAAAACAAGCATGATTCCTGCCATGAATACAAAAATCATCAAAGATCTCATCACACTATATTTTAGCTTATTCAGGCATCAACTGACACACTGTTCACTGATAACTGTTAACTGTTTCCCGTTCCGTCTTTTTTTGTGAACGCACTGAAAAAATCCAACGGTAATGGCAGGAAGGCAAACGTTGCATTTTCCTCACTGATCTCGTTCATGGTTTGCAGAAATCTCAACTGCAAGGCTGTCGGGGTTTTCTCGATCATCTTACCTGCTTCGACCAGCTTTTTCGCAGCCTGGAATTCACCTTCGGCATTAATAATTTTCGCCCGCCGATCCCGTTCGGTTTCAGCCTGACGCGCCATGGCCCGTTTCATGGATTCGGGCAGAATTACATCCCTGACCTCCACGGAAACGACTTTTATTCCCCACGGGTCCGTATGTTTATCGATGATCTCCTGAATTTTCTTATTGGTTGCGTCACGTTCTGCAAGAAGCTCATCGAGCTCTACCTGTCCAACTACACTTCGAAGAGTTGTTTGTGCCAGCATCGATGTGGCAGCTATATATCGCTCAACCTGTATGACGGCCCGTTCTGCATCCACGACCCGGAAAAAGGTGATGGCATCCACATTGACGGTAACGTTATCCTTGGTAATCGCTTCCTGTTTATCTACATTAATGGTCAAAACCCGCAAGTCAACCCGTTCAATCTTGTCGATAAAGGGAATCAGGACGATCAAGCCCGGCCCTTTCGTCATATAAAACTTACCCAAACGAAACACAACACCCCGTTCATACTCTCGCAGGATCTTGAACATTTGAGGCAGAAAAACCGCCAAAAAAACGATAATTGTAATTACCCATACCAAGTAGTTAGTGATTGCGCCTGGATCATCCATTAGAGATCTCCTTCTTTTTATTTATAGGTTTAACGACTGTTTTTAATCCTTGAAATTCCACAATTTCACAATGTTCTCCTCTCATAATCGGTTCTTCACTCACCGCATTCCAATACTCCCCTGAAAAAAATATCCTTCCCCCGGTTGAATCGATCGATTCGATGACCTCTGCTTGCTTTCCTACTGCAGACTCCAGACCCGCATGATGAGCTCCAAACTGAGCCCGAATCCCATACGTGACAATCCAGGCAAAAAAAGCAACCGTCAGGATGGTAGCCGGAATGATCCAGTATATCGAAAGCTGCATTTCATCGGGCAAATCCTGAAAAAGCATCAGGGCACCCAGGAAAAATGAGACAGCCCCGCCGGTTAATAAAATACCGTATGTCGGGGTAAATGCTTCGATGACAAACAAAATAATAGCCAATGCTATCAGCATAAAACCTGCAATATTAATTGGCATGGCGGCCACTCCGTATAGTAAAAGGATCAAGGCAATAACCCCTGAAACCCCCGGAATAATTGCGCCCGGATTACTGACTTCGCCTACGATTCCATAAATGGCTACCATCGTCAGGATTAACATAACCTCCGGCCGTAAAATAAAACTGAAAAATGTTTCTGCAAGATTTGTTTCGATTCGATTGATTTCTGCATTCTCTGTCTGCAGAACCCTTCCCTCAATTTCCATTCCGTCAATTTTTTCAAGCAGATCCTGCAGGTTGTCTGCCATTAAATCCACCACGCCCAATTCCAGGGCTTCATTAGATGTGATCGAAGCACCGTCTCTCACAGCAGATTTCGCCCACTCCACATTTCTGCCCCGCCGTTCCGCTATACTTTCAATGTAGCTTTCTGCATAATTGAAAATTTTATTCTGGGCAACCGTGTCCATTTGTCCGCCGCCCATTTGAATGGGAGAAGCCGCTCCAATATTGGTAGCGGGGGCCATTGCCGCAATATGAGCTGCCAGGGTAATAAATGTTCCCGCGCTCCCGGCGTTGGCACCTTCCGGTGATACATAAACAACGATCGGCAAACTGGAGCCGAGCATTAGCTGGACAATATCCTGAGTCGAATCCAGTAATCCGCCCGGGGTATCCATTTCAATGATCAGTGCTTCATCCTGTCTCTCCCTCGCGATCGATAAGGAACGATTAAGATAATTTGTCGTCGTCGGACCAATCGTCCCGTTAATGTTGATTACACTCACGGTTCCCGGACCGGGTTGAGCAGATTCAGCTCCCTCTTGAGTATCTTCCTGCAGGACAAACGCCGTCCCTGCAATGAATAGAATAAATGTTGCAAGCAGTTTCCAATTCATTTTTAAGCAACCATTTTTCTTTGGGAGTTGTAGTTCCTGTAACTTGTCGAATCCGGGTGATTTTAACAACAATAATCGAACTCTTTCTTGGCTAACAATTTTTTCGCTTTTTCCATGCCCTAACGGGTTGAAGGCAATCAGAGAACCTTGCAAATATGCCCCTTTCTTTTGATTTATTCAGATTTTATACAACTTTCAAATAGAGAGGAATTTTAATTTTCTTTTCGCTGCATTTTTTTTCTGTATTTCGGATATCAAACCTCGTATATTTGTTGCCTGTTCAAAAAATGAATGGGGGCTTTTATTTATTGATGAATAGCGTCTGCCGACTGGCGGACAGGACAATATCTTACTCTGCGCCCGTAGCTCAACTGGATAGAGCGTCTGGCTTCGGACCAGAAGGCTGAGGGTTCGAATCCTTCCGGGCGTACTTATTTAATGGTTCATGGGTTCTATTTGTGTTTTTATGAGAGCCTGGTTCATGTAACGAGAAGGTATTTTATGCCCTGTTATGGGCTACTGTTGCCAAAGCAGTGCTTTGGCGGGTTCGAATCCTTCCGGGCGTACAAATTTTGAAAAGAAGGTTGCCATTGCCGCGCTTCTCTCTCCTCTCCTTTTGTAGAATAGAGCTGGAATTACTTATGTTAAATAATTGAACTTCACAGGTTGTGCCGGTAATTCAATATTTATTTTTTGGTCACAATCATGACCACGCCATTGCCTCCCCTTACACCGTAGCTTGAAGCATCACTCCCTTTCAAAACCTGAACGTAATCGATATCCCTTACATTGACCATATTCCTGACTTCAGAATAACTTCTGCCAATAGGTTGCCCATCAAGAACAAATAACGGCTCAGTAGTAGCCATAAATGAGGAGCTTCCGCGAACATTTACGGAGACGTTATTACCGGAACCTCTGACAAGTACTCCCGGAACCCTGCGTAAGTAATCGGACAATTCAATCCCGAATTGATATTCATCCACAATCGCCCCGTCAGGCCGGTTATCTTCTGATGAGTGTGTGCTTCGTGGCTGGCTGGTTTGATCCGAAGTAGAACCGGAGGAAGCACAACCTGCTCCCATGATCAAAATTGCTATGGAGACTATATATATGTGTAATTTCATTTTTCAAGGATTAGAGAAATGTTAATATTAACATAACGAATAATTTGTTTTTTTCTTATTCGAAGGAGGCTTTGCAAAACTTGGGATTTTGTTCAAGGTCAAGGCCAGAGGGAGATTGAAACCGCAGTATATTTCAATATTCGAGGATTTCAATCGACCGATAACGCCGACATTGGGCAAAAGACCCGTTTTACAAAGCCTCCTCGAAATCTTGTTTGGACGGGTATTTATCTTCCTCCTTTCCAAGTACTTGAAAAGGCAATTCATTATTTTTCCTGCGGTTTATTATAGAAGGTTACCCTTCCCTATCACTTTATTCCATGGTTTTAAACTCCCAAACTGAAAACAACTCTCAAGTTTTTCAAAGTCGTGGCCGATTTAAACTTCCACAGGGTAATGTCATCACCATATGGCTCCGGACAAGACTGCCGGTTTTATCACGTCTTTTCATTTTTTTCTGCCACATTGAATTGCAAGCTTTTTCCCCTTGAAAACTCTCCAATTTTAATTTTCAAATTAGTCCGAAACATCTGTTATATTTGAAGCCTTCAGATTAGGGTAATTCTAAAAAACGAAAACCTTCAAATCTTCTTGATATCTGACTAACCTAATATCTCGGATTACTATTCGATGACCTATTCATTTTTTGATTTTCTACAACTGATCGGTTCTCTCGGAATTTTCATCTACGGGATGAAGGTTTTCAGTGACGGACTTCAGAAAGTTGCAGGCAGTCGCCTGCGTTCTATTCTAAAAGGGATGACGACTACCCGCCTGAAGGGAATTTTAACCGGCTTTGGCGCTACGACCATTACTCAATCATCCACAACCACAACGGTGATGGTGGTCAGTTTCGTAAATGCAGGGTTACTCACCTTCATTGAATCTACCGGTGTGATCATGGGAGCCAACATCGGAACGACCGTTACCGCCTGGATGGTTTCCATTTTTGGCTTCAAGATGCAAATCACTCCGATTGCCGTGAGTCTGATCGGCATCTTTTTCCCCTTTATGTTTTTCGGACGGGATAAATTCAGGCATCTTGCGGAAGCCATGATCGGGTTTGGTATTCTTTTTATCGGTCTCGAATTCATTAAAAACGCCGTCCCCGATATTCAACAAAATCCCGAAATGTTTGCTTTTCTGGATTCACTCACTGATTTCGGAGTCGCCTCAACGTTGCTCTTCATCGTGGTCGGAACGGTTCTTACCCTGCTGACCCAATCTTCTTCTGCTGCGATGGCGATTACCCTTGTCATGCTGTTTCAGGGATGGGTAAATTTTCCCATAGCAGCGGCAATGATTCTGGGAGAAAATATCGGTACGACGGTTACGGCCAACATTGCTGCTATTGTAGGCAACATCCACGCAAAACGGGCGGCACGGTTTCACCTTATATTTAACCTGATTGGAGTCTTTTGGATGGTTCTGCTACTCAATCCGTTTTTAATAGGTATTGATCAAATCATGCAGTTTTTTTCTCCTGAAGTCGGATCGGTATTCGGCGGCGATGAACTTGCCCGTGCCAATGCAACTCTCGCACTTTCTTTGTTTCATACGGCATTCAACATCATCAATGTTTTACTCCTGGTTGGATTCGTACCCAGAATCATCACGTTTGTTGAAAAAATACAGACTGAAAAAGTAGATAAAGACAGTCCGTTCAGGCTTAAGTATATCTCCGCCGGGATGATGTCGTCCGCCGAATTGTCCATTGCCCAGGCTCATAAAGAGATAGAGCTGTTCGCCAAACTCATTGAAAAGATGCACTTCAGCTTTTCCGGCCTTTTTTACAAGAAACAGAAAAAACAGGAACAGTTCCTTAAAAAAATTAAAAAAAGGGAACAGATTACTGACAATATTGAACTGGAAGTTGCCGAATATTTAACACGAATCTCAAGCTTCAATCTTTCAACTTCTGCCACGAGAAGAATACGTGCCATGCATAGTATTATCAATGACCTTGAGCGTATTGGAGATATTTATTTTCAAATGTCCAAGACATTTGAACAGATGCAGAATGAAGAAATCACACTTCCCGAAAGTGCGGAAAAAGAAATCGGTAAAATGCTGGACGCTATTCACAATGCCATCCAACTGATGCGCTCGAACCTGGAACAGGGCAATGGGGATATTAGTCTTGATCGGGCAATAGAATTGGAAAATGAGATCAATGTACTACGGGACAAATTAAAAGATGCCCATTATGAAAGGCTTGAAAAGGGTACCTATACCTCAAAAGCCGGAGTCATCTATCTCGACTACCTGGCCCGGCTCGAAAAAATAGGAGATCATATTTTTAATGTAAACGAAGCCATTGCAGGAAGAAAAGCTTTTAAATCCGGGTATAGTCAAGTGGTCACCGAAGGGCGTTGAAACAAGAAAAAGCGAGACGCAGAAGGCAGAAGTGAAAGGGGAGGAGCGTGTTCTTTTTCACAGCTTATATATATAGGTATTTTAAATATCTCATCTCCTAAAGGCAGGTTATACTACTCATCCATGACAAGAGGTTTGAATCCTCTTAATTTTTTCCGGGCCGGGTTTCTACCTTATTGTTTCAGCCATTAGACTCATCCCATCTACGTTTTGCCTAGGAGTCTGTCGGACTTAGATGATTGTCACGAGGGAATGTCAGGTTTGAGGCAGATTGTCCGCTCTTTTGAGGCGAATAGTGGTACTATTTAACAAAAAAGAGCGGGCAATATGACCAAATCCTGCGTTTCCGTAGTAGATTAGCCTAAGTCCGACAGACTCCTAGTTTACTTCTACTGATTTAAGAATGTGATCTTACAACCGATAAGGACATTGAACCCTCAATCAATGTTTCTTATGAGTTCAAATTCGATACCTGTAGATCCGGTTAAAAAATCAGACTTTTATTCTGAATTGCCTGGAAGAGAATGGAATTTGGACCGTATCCGTCTCCAGAGTTTATCGGGTTTCCACAGGCTCTTCCAGGATGAGCTGATGAAAAAACAACAGGAAAATGATTCGGATCCGGAAGGTAAACAAGAAAATTCCCTGAAAAGGTTTTACCGGGAACAGATTGAACTTCTCTACGAAGAAGCAAATGTCGGCAAAGTTTTAAGTCATCATGAGAAGTGTCAATTATCTCTGTTACAGTTGATAAAGAAAAACCGCCATAAGCTGGAAGTTTCACACTCCCTCCCTATTTCATCCCTCTCGAGATGCACGCCTCAATGCTTACTCTCCTATGCTGAAAACTATGTTTTTAATCAGCAATATTATCGCAACCCCAAAGGAGATGTGTATACAGGCAAACTATAATCACCAGACCTTTCTGCCTGTTTCACAGTCATTTCCCCTCTTCTCATGGACCTTGCCTCATCTGCCATTCACCTCACACAAACAATGTTCCTCATGTTCAATGACTTCAAAATAGGGATATGACAACTTCCCGTTTTCTTAACCCTGTCAATCTTCAACGAATCTGCTCTGTCCCTGAAGCTGTAAATCCTTCAGTTTAAAATTCTTCCTTCTGTATGCAGGGAACATAAATACTAAACCGGCTTCCTTCTCCTTCCCGGCTCTTCATATCGATATGCCCATTCATCTGATTGATAAAATTTGTCGCAATATATAACCCAAGCCCCACAGAACCGGGGTTATTTCGATTCGCCTCTTTTGACACCTGAAAAAAAGGCTTGAAGATATCCTTTTGTTTATCTTCGCTGATGCCAATTCCATTGTCAATGATATGAAGTTTGGCATGAGCCTCATCCGCTTCCAGTTCAATTTTTACATACCCTTCTGTATTTGAATATTTGATCGCATTTTCCACAAGATTTATCACCGCCCTCTTCATCCGGCTGACATCCGATCGTACATAAACAGGCTTATCAGGTAATTTGCAGGATAACTTAATATCCAGTTTTTTAGCTTTTAGCTTGTACAGCTTGGCAATATCAGAGATCAGCCAATTTAAATTGATCAATATCAGGTTCAGATCATCCGACTGATCCTTGATATTTTTCAAATCCTCAAATTGGGTCAGAATTTCCGTAATGTCCTGTACGCCGATAGAAATTCTTTCATAATATTTTTTGATCGTTCCAAGATTCTGATTTTTATTAAGATTTTTTTCAATCATTTCAAGATAACCATGAATCGCACTTAACGGGGAAGAGATATCGTGTACGGCCATATCCATAACGATTGAGTCACGATGAGCTTTCTTTTTACTCTCTTTCTTTTCATGAATCAAATTGTGGGAATAGTATTCAACCTTCCCCCGGTTGTATTCCAATTGCATTTCCTTTAAAATCAATTCGCTATAAAGCTTGCCAACCTCCCGGGTAAATTTTTCATCTTCAGTCAACTCTCCCTCAACTAGGATATATCCGATCACACAATGATTCAATATCAGGGGAAGTGCTAACCCATTCCCCCACTTAAATCCACGACCTGACATCAGATATAACCTCTCTTCCTGATTTAATCTATATGTCTGAGTCTGACTTCCCCTGTGAGCCACACATTCATCTCTTTCCATAATCAGATAAACACCGGAACTATTCGCATGAATCCGGTTATTCATATGGGTTAATATCTCCTCTACCCCTTTATAGGAAATGCTTTGAAACTTCT
This sequence comes from Balneolaceae bacterium, assembly GCA_040877875.1. Taxonomy (GTDB): domain Bacteria; phylum Bacteroidota; class Rhodothermia; order Balneolales; family Balneolaceae; genus JBBDNC01. The sequence continues at coordinate 9,174 of JBBDNC010000208.1, forward strand.
TGGATATGAAAAGTCGATCAGCATTCACACTTTCACCATTCACGGGAAAAAGCGAACGAATATCTGCCTGCTTTGAGATATTTTTATTTATAAAAGCCAACGATTTCCAATTTTAATCTCTATTGAAATAGCAATCATTACTACACAGGGACATCTATCTTACAAAAATTAATTTAAAATTAAAAATTTCTAATGTTTATTAGATTTCGGCAACCTTACACTTTGATATAGAAATTTTCATCCACCTCCATAAATGATTTTATCACCTGATATTGTCTTACGGGATTGATATAAATAACCAACTCTCTACCCTCTCACATTTATAATATTATATAGTATCCGAAATTTCTTTCTGCCAATAACAAAATCCACAATGTAGTTTAGCCATTATCCTTCTCCTCTTACTTACTTACATACTATAAATTTATGATAAAGAAATACAACCGGATTGAAACTTTATCGTGCCATTGATTCATGTAACCATTAAAATAATTCATGCCATATTTAAGATTTAACCTGATATATCCGATAAGCAGAAGAACAACGCATGATATTTTGATGTCTATACACTTTCATGCACATTCTTTAATCAACAAAAGAGGGTAGTATCATGTCATTTGGAGATATGAACAGAGTTAATACCAACCTGCAGTCCATGTCAGCCCAGTATTCGCTGAACAAGGTGAACAGCCAACTGGCCAAAAACCAGTTGCAACTGTCTACCGGACTCAGAATCAATA
>JBBDNC010000209.1:0-9865 GCA_040877875.1 Balneolaceae bacterium
CAATGGTTTATCCTTATAGATGCGCCCGTAGTTTAATAGCGAACATTTTCTAAAATCAGTCCTTCAGGCGGGGCCGCATGCCCTTTTTTTGATACCTCACTGGCTGTAAGTAAATGACAAAAATGATCCATACTTAATTTCCCGGTTGCTGTCTGCTGCATCGTTCCCACTAGCCGCCGGACCAGGTGACGCAAAAACCGATTTCCCTCAATACGATACACTAACAGATCCCCGTCAATATTCCATTCCGAAGTAGTAATGGTGCAAACGGTATTCTGCTGCTTTGTTTCCTGTCTGGAATAATTCTTAAAGTTATGCTCTCCCAGAATGAACGATGCACATTTGTGTAAAATATCCGTATCTAAATCCTGCAAATGGACCCAATACAGATGTCTTTTTAAAGGGAAAGGACGACGGGCAATTTGATATCTGTATCGCCTGGATTTCGCATCAAACCTGGCATGAAAATTATCAGATACCCGTTCGGCATCTATCATCGCCATATCGATGGGCAAGAGCCCGCGCATTGCCGGCAACAATCTTTCCACCGGAGTATGATCAGGTAAGTCAGCATGAGCAATCTGTCCCTCTGCATGAACCCCACTGTCTGTTCTGCCCTGACCCATTACTTTGACATCCGTCTGGCAAAACGTGGCAAGAGCTTTTTCCAGTTCTTCTTGTACCGTCCGGCCATGCCGTTGTTTTTGCCAGCCTCGAAACCTAGTGCCGTCATACTCCAGTTTGAATTTCCAGCGGGCCATTTTTCTGAAATTTAAAAAGAATGTATACCGAACCGGGAATATATCAAAACTACTATTAGATGGCTAAGTCTTTGCCAAAGGTTGAAATGTTTATCCCACTTGACTTGATACCAGAAATCTGTCGGACTTCGTCTAATCCACTATTGAATAACTATCCATATTGCCTGCTCTATATTGTTCAATATCCTTCCTATTTGCCTCAAAAGAAAGGATAACCTGCCTCAAGAGGGCTTTGCAGAACCAGGGATTTTGTTCAAGGACAAGGCCACAGGATTAAAAACTTATAATGGGATAGATATACGGGCAACGAATCCACCGGACCCGTAAGAAGTCCGGGCCGGAAGAAATGTCAATTCTGGTAAATCATTCTTTTCACGGGCACGCATCCAGGCGCTGATTCCACTAACAACTCGATTCACAATCAGTAAACTGACTACAGCCGGAATCCGTTGCTCGGTCCGATCAACCTTCGAACGAAGATTTCTGTACTCCCTCCTTTTCTCGGCTGACTCCCAGTCCCATCGATTTTCAGGCCTGTCCTCCAATATCCGATTCCATGATCTGGATCTTAATTGATAGTCATTATACGCATCCAGATTCGCAAAATCGCCAACAGCCAGTAAAAAGGAGCGATTTCGACTTCCCAACTCCACACCCGCATTCAAACGGGCCAATGTTTGATATTGGGATTCCAGATTTTCGGCACGAATATTCAAACCGAAGAAGGATACAATCAGGATCACATCCGAAGCGAGATGAGCTTGCCCCCGGGCCCAATTCGACTTGTCCACATAATAGTGGCCCCACCCCGGCAGTAGAACAGATCGGAATAGAGCCTGTGATGGTTCAGGTTGGGCTTGAACCGGTTTTACAGCCCCCCCTGTTCCCAGCACAAACAAGTTTAACAGAACTATAACTGAAGAGGTCTTGAATTGCTTGTTCATCAAAATATCACTGTTTCAGTTTCCAGTGCATCCACCACGCCAGGTTCAGTGCATCTGGCTCATAGACAGCATGAACCAAATGTTCACAGACAAAATTGAATAAGAAATTTTTGAGATCTTACGCCCTTTCGTCAAAGCCTCTATACTATGATGCAGCATACAATCTGACGCAGTGATCACTGCTTACTGATCACTGTTCCACGCTTTCCCCCGGTGACGAAAGATGGAAATTGCAAACCCGGCCATTAACAAAAATGTTCCAATCCAGACGACCGAGACAAAAGGTTTCTTCTCAGCTACAATCACGACCCACTCTTCTTCAAATTCATTATCCAAACCATGGAACGTAAGCTCAATTGAATCTTCCTCGGGGAAAATTCGGGTAAATTGCAATGTCAGGCCCCAGCGTTCCAGTTCAAGAGGCGGTGCGTAAGTCCAGCTTTGACCTTCTTCAGTATAAACTGCAAAAAGGGGCTCTACTTCAAACGCTTCTCCCGTGGCACGATGAGAAACTTCGATCAACGATCTAACGCCAATTACCGTACTGTCAGGAAGTGCCTCTTCGCCGGCCGGGCTAAAATCCTTGAATACAAACCGGTAAGGCCCGACTTCAACCGGCTGTTGACGTTTAAACTCAATTTTTTGCAACTCCGGTTCCGATTCCTGTTCACCCTCACCGCTCCCCTGCGGGCTCTCCCGAGTGCTCCCGGACGCCCCTGCAGGTTCGATATTTTGACGACTGGCAAACTGCTGGTTCCGCTGGTCAACATAGGAACTGCCAGCCACGTACATATAAATATCCTTATGAAAAAGCGTTTTCACATCCGGGTCGACCGACCATTCAATATTATCAGCACTTGAATTGGTCAACATCGGGTAGACTTCCGGATACATCATAAACTCTCTGCCTCCATTGAGAGGCTCAAAATGAATTTTATATTCCTGTTGCCCCGGACGGGGGGTATCTGTCAACCTGTACCCTTCGTAAGTAACCCTATACTGGTTATTAATGACTTTAGGCTGATTCAATTTGAGTTCAAAAATCTCCATTTTCTGGGAAACGGGGAAACCCTGTTCATCCATGATTTCACCTTGTTCAACCATCCGGTTGTAATTCTCTCCCCGTTCATCCAGCATCACTTCATTAAAACTTGAAGATGCAATAATCCCCAATAACAAGGCTCCGAATCCAACATGTGAAAGCGCCCCACCGATTAACCTGGCATTCCTGCGGACCAAATCAACCATCATCGCCCCGTTGCCAATGACTGTAAACCAAGCACAAAAGATGAAAATCATCGTATAGATATTCCGAACATCCCCTAAAATAATACTCAAAATGGATGCTATCGAAGTGATAAGAAGGGGAGTAATCAAGGCCGAAGCCAGTGACTCCCAGTCATGCTTTTGCCAAAATAAATACTGCCCGATTACCGTCAGAATTGCCATCACCATCGTAATGGGCATACTCCAGTCATTATAAAACTGTATTTCAGGTGGAGTGGGATTCTCGACAAAAAGCCGCCCTATAATCGGGGAACTGGTTCCAAGTATGATGACCATTCCTAAAATAAAGAGCAGCATTCCGCCTGTAAAAGTCATGAACTCACGACTCAAAACTTTCGACTCCTTGTCAGGTGAAGGAAGTTCACGATACCGGTACAGATAAAAACCTGTTCCCAATGCAACGATGACAAGCATGAATAACAGCAACTGGTTGTACAGTCCCAAATCCACAAAACTATGGACAGACGATTCAGCGAGAACTCCGGAACGGGTTAAAAAGGTTTGATAAACTACCGAAATATACGCCAGAATAGAGAGGAAAATTGCACCTTTGTGCGCCCGTGAGCTTTTCTTCTGGATGATCATCATATGGATCCCGGCAGTCCCGACTAGCCAGGGAACCAGCGAAGCATTCTCAACCGGATCCCAAGCCCAATATCCACCGAATGACAGGGTTTCATAAGCCCAGTACCCACCGAGCGAAATGGCCGTCAGCAACGAAAGGTTTGCGGCAAGAGTCCAGGGAAGTGCCGGCTTGATCCACCCTTGATACTGTCGTTTCCAAAGGGAGGCAATAGAAAATGCAAACGGGACGGTCATCATGGCAAACCCAAGAAAGATGATCGGCGGATGAATCATCATGTAGGGACTTTTCAACAAGTCATTCAAACCGGATCCGTCAGCCGGTACAAAGCCCGGATTTGCCTGAATAAACGGTGCATTCGGCATTTCCTGGGCAATCGTTCGAAAGGGAGAGGCGCCTATTTTTATACCGAACAGATCCCATCCAAGAAGCATGGAAAGAAGAAATACCTGTGTGAGCCCAAAAACACACATCACCGGGCCTTTATAGGTATTGCTTGTCCATCTCATCAATACAAGTCCGACGAGAAACCCAAAAAGAATCCAGAGCATGAAGCTGCCTTCTTGTCCCCCGTAAAATGCCGAAACCAGATACCTGAACTCAAGGTCAAGGCTGGTATAATTCCAAACATAGAAATATTCAAATCTGTGATTTACAATCAGGTAGACAAGAATTGCAGAAGCAGCCAACATGCTGATACCCTTGAGCCCCCACAGCCAATCCCCTGCTTTTTCAAGGGAGGTGTGGCCACGCCGGGCATACAGGCCATAAAGTATCATCGATGCGAGCCCACTCAAAAAAGAAATGGAAACTAAAAAGGTCCCGACTGTCCCCTCCATAATCAGCTCTCTTCAGCATTTATAAATTTTGACTCGTCCGCTTCATTATATTTCGATGGACACTTCATCAACATGTCATTGGCATAAAACACATCATTCCTCATCTCTCCGATAACTACCAATTGAGTGGCCTGCTCAAAATTATTGGGTTTGGGGCGGGGATAAACCACTCGACGTACATTTCCATCCTGATCCTTCATGTGAAATGAAAACTGCATGGATTCACGAGAGAAACCATACTCCTTCGAATCATCCCAAACACCTACAACATGAGCACTCGACCGGTCCTCAGCCTGCTCAAAATTGACATAAGTACTGATACTCGTCCCAAAATTATACATCAACAGGGAGGTGAACAGAACAATTGCACAAACACCTATTATCAGTTTTGGTTTCATGGCTCCATTTCCTCGTTATCCATTTTTTTTTCAAGACGGCTGACTTTCCGATCGACCCTTACCATAAAAAACAGGAGTACAAACCAGATAATCAAACTCACTCCCAATACGACAAAGATGAGATCGTTTGAGGCCAGCATCTGAACAAAGCCAGAAGCTTGCCCGAAGTTTTCGGCCGCTTCCCATTTGTCACCATAGGTTTGGGTCAGGGTATCAACGTTTACACTGCTTTGTTCTTGTATAATTTCTGTTATCATTTCATTGTTTTTTCAAGACGAAATTGCAGGGCCTTATATCGATACCGCAGATCCATCATCCAAAAAGCAAGTCCGATGAAACCCAAAACAGCCGGATAAAATACCCAACGCAGTTCCGGTGCCGTTAACTCACTGAAAGCCGGGTTGCCTTCGGCACCCGGATGCAAACTCGGTAATTGTCTCGGGATGATGTAAAGCAAAAAAGGAATCGTTGTAATACCAAATATGTTATAGACCGCTGCAATTTTAGCTCTTTTATTCTCATCATTGAATGCAGATCTCAGGATAAAATACGCTACAAAAATCAACATTGCCAAAGCAGCCAAATTCATACGGGGTTCTGCAAATGTCCACCAGGACCCCCACGTAAATCTTGCCCACAAGGATCCTGTAATCAGCCCACAAACTCCAAACAGTAATCCGACCATCGTAGCAGTCTCCGCTTTATGGTCCCATTTCATTTGTTCATCATTCAGGAAGCGAATACTATAATAGAAAGCCATAACAAAAGCGACCATCATGGTAAACCACATCGGTACATGCAAAAACAGGTTTCGTGCCGATTCTTCAAGGATAGGGATATGGGGAATCCGGATCAGGAAACCGGCAGATATGACAACCGTCATCCACACGCCAACAATATATTTCCAGGTCTTCAAAAGTGAAACTGCAATTGTGTTTTTGAATTTTTTTTTAACAGCCGTAAAGATACAAAATTTCAAGGGAAGCTGCGCACAAAAAGCAAAGAGGTAAACAGACATGTGAGTGTTCATCATCACGCCGGACAAATCATAAAGACAGGAATGCGTCGTCCGCGGGAATCGTTATATTGATTCCTATGAGTGAAGAAAAGTTCATACAACTGCGACCTGAATGGAAGGCTTATTTTTGGCTTCTCTTTTGGGGGATTCTTCTCATTCCTCTCTTCGGTATCGGCTTCATTTTGATCTGGATCGCTTATAAAAAGCGTTCGGATCAATTTTTTGAAATTCATGACCGGTACATCAAATCCACAAACCAGGGCAGATCCGGAAAAATGGACCTGACAGATATCGTAAGCGTGGAGGTTGCGCAGCGATGGATCGATAAAAAACTGGATAGCGGAACCGTTGAATTGTCAGCAAGTTCCAGTTCCATTTCATTGACGGGCATGGATAAACCTCACGAACTTGCCGAAATGATCCGGCATGCAGTGCAAGCTGAAAGAGAACGGCTGGAACACAAATCAACCACCGGCACTCCCTCACCTTCTCATGATCCCGGATCCCTTCCAAAAATGGACTATCTGACAGGGTTATGGCAGCAGGGCCTGATCAACGATGAAGATTTCAATAAAGAACGTAAGCATTTCGAAGGATAATACGTTCTCCGAGCTTCGGACTTTGGAAACGCAGGGTAAGCGGAGCCGAATGTTGACACCTGGGATTATCTTTTTGATTTCCGGCGAGTAATAATCTGATGATCACTCCCGAATGAAAGGGCATGAGAGTCTGTCGTACCAAATGGTTGCTACGGGGGGATATCAGGTTTGAGATAGATTCATTAAAATCTGACTCTCTTCCAGTAAACGATTAAACGGACTGTTGATGCCGGAGATAACTGGCTTCTGCCTCCTCCCTTCTTTCATCAGCCAATCTGTGATAATGAGATTCGGCAGGAACCACCCGTGTCAACCACAAGACTCCGACCAGGCAAAGAAGAACTGAAAAAACTCCGATGGTCTGCTGAAGCGTAAGTAAATTAAACTCGAGTATCAGTGCAGCGATCGTAACGGAAAGCGATTGAGATAACGTAAATAAAAGCCATTCCGTACTGAAGGCGCGTCCCCGGTAAGTGTCAGGTGCCCGCCGTTGTAAAAGCACGGTACTCATTACCCAGTTCGCACCGGAAGCCATATGAGCCAATAAAACAAACAGTAACATAATGAACAACGACTGTGTCAGGCTCACTACCAGGTAAAATAACCCGCAAATGACCATAAACATGCCCATTGCCAGGATCCATTTACTTTCACGTTTAAAAATTCTCCGGCCTGCAACCGGCCCGATCCCCGTTCCGATACCTCTCGCCGCATATAGAAAGCCCAGGCCGATGCTCCCCATCATAAGCACATCTTCGGCAACAATAATCAGCATATAAACCAGTGCGCCTGAACAAAAAGTGAATGTCCCCTTTGCAATCGTTGGACGCAGTACATGAGAATTATTCAACAGAAACCGGAAGCCATCCTTGATTCCCTTTACAGGATTACTCGTCCGCCTTTTCTCGTCTTCCGACATCCTTTTTTGAGGAATACTTGCCTTATAAATAAACCATCCGGATAACATATAACTGATCGAGTTGATAATAAAAACCGGGTCCGTACCAAGATATCCAGTCGCCAGTCCGCCGAGAGCCATTCCGGTTGTAAAAATAATACTCCAGGAAGCTGCAGAAAGGATATTGGCATTTACCAGTTCTTCGGAAGTCGTAACATTGGGGATGGAAGATGTTTTGGCCGGTTCAAATACTGCGGATAACATCATCTGAATAGCCGTCAACAGGTATGCGAGCCAAAGAGTTTGATAGGAGACGATCAGGAGAAAACCAAGGACAATCAATCCCCGTAAAATATCACATCCAATCATTAATTGGCGGCGGTTAAAACGATCTGTTATATAGCCTGCAATCGGAGAAAACGTTGCCAGACTCATCATCTTTACGACGATGATCAGCCCGAGCAGAAATTCCGAATCACTGTACTGCTGAATCAATGCAAAAATGGCAAGGATTCCGAACCAATCCCCAAAATTGGATACAATCTGGCTCAGCCATAACCTGCGATAGTTATGGTTATAGCGTACAAGGTTTATGTAGGGTTTTATTCGGTGATTCAATACAGTAATATCTGTAAACAGTTACCAGTATTCCGCCGGTTGGCGAATATCCGTTTATTCATGTGTTCAGGGTAGGGATCAGGGGAAAGATACGGGTTCAGATAATTCCAACTTTCTGCCATTCGCACATTCATTCTCTTGCCAGAACGTCAACTCTTACTCTGTCAATCCTTCCGGTTTGAGACCCGATCCCTTTTCCCTTTTGAACCCTGTCTTTTGCCATAGACAATACCATAGTACCCTGTCCCAATCATTCATGCTTACACTCCGGTACTTCCGAACCCACCCTCACCCCGTTTTGTTTCGGGCAATTTATCCGTCTCACGTACCTGCATCTGAACCACAGGGGCGATAACCATCTGGGCAATCCGGTCACCGTGACGAATCGTAAAAGGTTCCTCCCCGTGGTTGATTGCAATGACCTTTACCTCCCCTCTGTAGTCCGAATCAATCGTCCCGGGTGAATTGAGCATGGTAATTCCGTTCCGCCAGGCTAATCCGCTGCGGGGCCGGATCTGTGCTTCGTACCCTTCCGGAAGTACCATTTTCAGGCCTGTGGGAATTAAAAGCCGCTGTCCGGGTTCCAGGGTGATCGGTTTTTCAAGTGCAGCTCTCAGATCCATCCCGGCCGCCCGATCTGACGAATAACCCGGTAACTCAAGATCCGATGCATGTTCCAGTTTTTTAAAAAAAATCATCAAATCAGTAGGATTCATACCGTTCATATTCCTTTAATTGAACTTTTACATTTCCAAAAATAATCCGTACGTGGGCTTCCACGGGAATCCGCAGATGATCGGTTGCAAACCAGGCTTTAAATTCCCCCGTAAATCCGAAAGGTCCTTCGACATTTGAAATCCCCTCACTATAGTAGGTATCGATCGGTTCCGGAAAAGCCTCATAACTTCGTTTCTCTATAGCAGGGAAATTTATCGCCTTCACGGCTCCTTTTTCATTTTCAATATAAACCGGCAATTCATACGAATGATCCGTACCAGCAAACATACGTGCAAAAAGAAAAATAACATCTCCGCCACTGGCCGGATCTTCAAGAGCCAGGGTATCCTGCGATTCTCCGCGTTCGTAGAAAAACACCTGTTCCTGGTCTCTGTCAAACTCAATTTTAATCCGTTCATAGTCTTCATCATGCAAATCATCCCTCCAGAATACAAAACTGTAGGGCCATTCGTCCGTAAATTTGGAAAAACTCTGATAGTGCACTTCTCTTTTCCCTACAAACGGAATCCGGTGATTGGATTTCATAACCGTTCGAAGATGAATCACCTCCATCCCGTCATAAGTGGTATCGGGGGTTGTAATGACTTCCACTTCGCCCAGATTCAAAAAACCATAGCGTACACCGTAGGTAAAACGTTCCTTTACAGAGGTTAGCTTTTCCATGGTGGGAGGCTCATCTGTATCAAATGCGAGCTCAGGCTGGGCATATACCGCTGTCGTCAACAGCAGAAATGCAATAGGATTAAGCAACAAATTTTTCAAAAGCATCTTCATCATATCCAACCATTACACCCTTGTCCCGTACCAACAGAGGTCGTTTGATCATTGTCTGGTGCTCCAGGAGCTGTTTAAATAATTCCTGGTCACTGAGATTCTTACCGGCCAGTCCAAGTTGTCTCCATTTCATTCCTCTCCTGTTCACCAGCCGGTCGAGTCCGAGTTTGTGAACAAACTCATCAAGTTTCTCCTCAGACAAAGGGTTTGTTTTTACGTCGATAAACGTATAGTCCACTCCTTTAGCCTTCAGCCAGGCCCGGGTATCCCGAATTTTATTGCAGTTTTTAATTCCGTAAACTTCTATCATAGTAATCGGTTTATGGGAAATTAGTTATTGGTATCTTACTGTGAGAAGGCTTTGCAAAACCAAGATTTTTGTTCAAGTTCAAAGCCTGTCCGCCAGCC
>JBBDNC010000210.1:0-1804 GCA_040877875.1 Balneolaceae bacterium
TGGAAGGACAAGAAACCTAACCAGTTCATATGAGTGTAATTAACGTAAATGGTGTGAGCAAAGCGTTCGGAGAGATCCGTGCGGTCAGGGATGTAAGCTTCGAAGTTGAGAAAGGACGGATTTTTGGCCTCCTGGGGCCCAACGGAGCAGGCAAGACCACAACCATTCGAATGATCAACTACATCCTCTCACCCGACAGCGGCTCGATTACCATCAATGGGCGGCCTGCAGGGACCTCAACGCAAAAGTGGATTGGATATCTGCCTGAAGAACGCGGGCTCTACAAGAAAATGAAGGTTGGCGAACAGCTTTTATACCTGGCCCGGTTGAAAGGTTTGAGTAAATCCGAAGCCCGTAAAGAGATTCGCTACTGGCTGGACCGATTCGGGGCTTCCGACTGGCACACCCGGCAAGTAGGCGAACTCTCCAAGGGAATGAGCCAGAAGATCCAGTTTATCGCCACGATCGTTCACAAACCTGATATCTATATTTTTGATGAACCTTTCAGCGGGCTTGACCCCATCAACAGTGAGCTTTTGAAACAGATTATTCTGGAACTCAGGGACCAGGGCAAGGTGATACTTTTCGCCACTCATCGCATGGAACAGGTTGAACAGATGTGCGATGACATCTGTCTGTTTAACAACGGCCGGGTGGTTCTTTCAGGGAACCTCCGGACAATCAAACAGCAAGCTGGCAGGAATACCGTCCTGATTGAATTTGACGGGGACGGTTCTTTTCTCGACCGGCTTGAAAATGTCCGGATTAACAACCGTTCAACTCATTTTGCAGAAATCAGGATACTCGACGGACAAAGTCCTCAGGCGATTCTCAAAAGTGCCCAAAAAAAGTCTGAAATTTATAAATTCGAAATTGTCGAACCTTCTCTGACCGAGATTTTTATCTCCACAGTCGGTGAAGATAATATTAACTCAACGGAACTCTTGTAAGACGATGAACTGGCGCCAAATACGACTTGTTTTACAGCGTGAATACCTGACGAGAGTCCGCACAAAGGTATTTGTCATCTCCACCCTCCTGATTCCACTGGGTCTCATTGCCTACATCGGGCTCATCATCGGTATTCAGTTTTGGCAGAGTGAGCCCGAACAGCAAATCGGGATTCACGATCAAAACGAAGTGCTGGCCCAGCGCCTGGTGCAACTCAACCCGGATCGATATCTCGACAAAAGTGATGTACCGGCCGATACGCTCCGGATGATGGTAATGCGTCATGAGCTGGACGGATACATCGTATTGGAAGAACATCACATTTCGGGCCAATCGTCTCCGGAGTATATCTACCGCGGGAGCAGCAGTATTACCCTACAGGGAAGCATCCGGTCGGATCTCCGGGAAGTGATCCGGGAAGAACTGCTGGCCCGTGCCGGGGTTTCGGACGAAGTTCGCAGTATCTTTCAATCCAGAATTGATCTGGAATCAAGGAAGCTTACTGAAGAAGGAGGTGAGGAAGAAGATCAGACTGCATTTTACACCGGCCTGGGATTTGTAATGGGCTTTATCATATTCTTCGCTCTGTTCATGTACGGTACCATCATTATGAAGGGGGTCATCGAGGAAAAAACAAGCCGGATTGTAGAGGTTATTGCCTCGTCGGTGAAACCCATTGAACTGCTTACCGGCAAGATTTTGGGGATTACCTGCGTAGCCCTCACACAGTTTCTGGCCTGGTTTATCCTGACAGCTTTGATTGTCGCAGCGGCAAGTCCCATCATGGCGATGGTCATGAGCAGCCAGCCCGTTGACCCGGGAATGGTAAACGAGGCAGTAGAAACGATGGACG
>JBBDNC010000211.1:0-2716 GCA_040877875.1 Balneolaceae bacterium
GTTTTGCAAAGCCTTCTTGTAAAGAATCACTCGTCGGACTCTCGTTCCGCTCTCGATCGATGTTAAATTCTAATGTTTTCCGTCAGTTTCCTTGCCTGGGTATAGACTTCCTCCAAATGATCTCCCAGAAGTGTATAGTGTCCCATTTTTCTCCCGGGCCTGCTCTGTAGTTTGCCGTACAGGTGAAGATGTGCATCGGAAGCCCGGAGCGCGGATGTTGTTTCCTCTGCCCGGGCAGGCCGATCGGCAGAACCCAGCAGATTGATCATGGCGGCAGCAGGCTGAAGTAAATCGGCGGACCCGAGCGGTAAATCCAGTACGGCACGGATATGATTCTCAAACTGGGAGGTTACACACCCTTCAAGGGTATAATGCCCGGAATTATGAGGCCGGGGTGCAGATTCATTCAGGATCAGTTTGCCCTCAGCAGTGAGAAAAAACTCATAGGCGAAAATTCCTTTTCCGTCGATCGTCTCAGTCGCTGCCAGGGCAAGATCCTGTGCTTTACCCTGCAAATCCGGATCAATAGGGGCGGGCGATTTGACGGCCACACAGATGTGGTTCTCCTGTACAGTTTCACAACAGGGGTAGACGACTGCCCCGGTTGTATTTCGTGCAACCTGAACGGCGAGTTCGTGCGTGAAATTCACAAATGCCTCGGCAAGAATATCATGGCCTTCTTCCCCTCCGAGTGATTGAAAGGCTTTGTATGCTTCATCCGCATTATTTACCGTTTCATTTCCGTAGCCGTCATACCCTCCCTTGGAAGATTTCAGAAGAAAAGGCCATCCGTGGGAGTCTCCGAATGCAACAAGCTCTTTCTCGGATTGAACCAGGGCATAGGGGGTAACGGGGATCCCGGCTTTTTCGAACGTTTGTTTTTCAATCAGTTTATTCTCGATCAGGGCAAATGAGCGGGGCGAGGGGAAAATCGGGGTTCCGCTTTTCTCTTCCACCTGCCTCAAAACATCCGATTGTATGAATTCATTTTCAAGGGTGATCAGATCGCATTTGCCGGCGAACGTTGCCATGGCTTCGACATCCTCGAAACTACCGGTATCCGAGAGGGGAGTCATGAATTGAACCGGTTGCCGCACCTCCGGGCGGTCGGTATAGACGGCTATACCGATCCCGTATCGGAATGCCTGGACGGCCGACATTCGGGCAAGCTGGCCGGCCCCTAAAAAACCCAGAATAAAATCAGAACGCAGAAAATCAGACATATTAATTTTTTGTTGCAGGTGATGAGTTATTCGTCAGCCGGAAAGATAATAATTTTATTCTATTGCCTGTAACGCCGAATTTGACCGGGAGCCATGAGAAGAATAGATATGGATCCGTGTAAACATCCTTCGTTTACCCGAAACTAAATTCGTATTGGAATCGCAGACAAACCCCCCTGTTTACCTTGACAGGCTTACGGGTGAATTTCATGAACATGAACACGCCCAGGAACTTCTTCCACGAATACATCCTGGGATTTCTTCCACGGACACACCCCGGATTCCCCCGCCGGCTGGCGGATGACACTGACACACTGACAACTGTTCACTGACCAATACTGTCCTTTAAAATTGCTATTTTATATGAATTGCGGATTTTAGAATAAGGAACTATGGATTTAGAAGCGAAACTACAGCAGGTAAAAGAACGATACGATGAAATCAGCCAGGCAATGGCCGATCCGTCTATCTATGACCGCCCCTCGGAATATGCCGAACTCTCGAAAGAGTACACTCAACTGGAAGACCTTGTCAAGGATTTTGAAACCTTTCAGGAGTTAAAAAAGAATCTGTCGGGCAATAAGGAATTGATTGAGTTGAACGATGATCCCGATATCACCGAGATGGCCCGGCAGGAGAATAAGCAGCTCGAGCAGCAATTGGTGGAATTGGAAGAGCAGATCAAATACAAGCTGATTCCGAAAGACCCGGACGATTCCAAGAACTGTATTGTTGAGATACGGGCCGGTACGGGGGGAGACGAAGCGGCCATTTTTGCGGGGAACCTGTATGAGATGTACCGGCGGTATGCGGATTCCAGAAAATGGAAGCTGACCCCGTTAAGTTTCCATGAAGGGGATCAGGGAGGCTATAAAGAAATGGTATTCAGCCTGAAGGGCGAGGATGTTTTCGGAGAGATGAAATATGAAAGCGGAGTCCATCGCGTGCAGCGTGTTCCGGATACGGAGACCCAGGGACGGGTCCATACATCCGCCGCAACGGTGGCAGTACTGCCGGAAGCCGAAGAAGTGGATGTGAGTATCAACATGGCGGATGTGCGGGTGGATACATTTCGGTCGAGCGGGGCAGGAGGCCAGCATGTTAACAAGACCGATTCGGCCATCCGCCTGACGCATGAACCCAGCGGGGTGGTGGTGGAATGCCAGGAGGAAAGATCTCAATTTCAAAACAAGGAGAAAGCATTGACGATGCTCAGGACCAAATTGTATGATAAAGAGATGGAGAATCAGCGCTCTGAACGTGCTGCCGAACGAAAGAGTCAGGTTTCTACGGGCGACCGGAGTGCCAAGATCCGAACGTATAATTTTCCGCAGGGCCGCCTGACCGATCACAGGATAAATCTCACTCTCTATAATCTTGATGACATTATGAAGGGGAATATCGGGGAGGTTATTGAAGCTTTGCGTGTCGAGGACAATCTTGAAAAACTCAATGCTGTCATGGATTAACTCTTGTTTACTGTATATTTAATC
>JBBDNC010000211.1:2816-9783 GCA_040877875.1 Balneolaceae bacterium
TTCAAATAATAAAAAATCATCCGGAAGAAAATTTCCGGATTAAAATCAGAGGTAATAAAATTATGAACTTTCCGAATCCGTTTTATCGCTGGCGTCCGCATCCCTGGCATGGACTTGAAACAGGGGAGAATGCCCCTCACATTATCAATGCTTTTATAGAGATTACCCCCTTTGATATGATTAAGTATGAAGTGGATAAAAAGACCGGGTATATGAGAGTGGACCGGCCTCAGCGGAGTTCTTCCCAGCCTCCCTCGCTCTATGGTTTTATTCCGCGAACCTATTGCGGGAACCATGTGGGGGAACTCTCCAGTCAAACCGATATCGGCGACGGGGATCCGCTGGATCTTTGTGTACTGAGTGAACGCCCGATCGATCGAACCGAAGTTATTCTGAGTGCCCGTGTGATCGGTGGGATCCATATGGTTGACCGCGGGGAAGCGGATGACAAGATCATCTCGGTGCTGGACAATGACAAGTACTATGAGGGTGTGAATAAACTTTCGGATCTGCCGGATGTATTGATTGAACGTCTCCGGCACTATTTTGCAACCTATAAACTGATGCCGGGCCAGGAAGCGGATGTTTTTGTGGAGCGGGTTTATGAGGTTGACCATGCTCATAAAGTCATTGAAGCATCCATGAAGGATTACACCGAAATGTTCGGTGATTAGGATCATTCGAAACCATACGGCAAGGGGAAAGCCGGAGAATTATTTTGCATCTGATGATGCCCCTTTTTGATCCCGCGCATCGAAAAACAGTCGGATAACAGTATCTGTAACCCTGTTTTCGGGGAAAGCCGGAAGGGTGAACGTTCCTCCGCCCTCGGATCTCGTAAATGGTTGGCTGACCGGATATTAAAGATTCGAATCACTCATATGAATCCTGAACCCGGCCAATGAGCCCGGTTGCCTGGTTAAAGCTGTTCATCGGTTTCTCCCCCGCTCTGTGCCAGTGCAATTGCTTCATGAGCGAGGTCCAGTACGGCCGAGGTGTAGAGGGTGCTTGGATTATATCGATGAACGGCTTTTTCAATGCTGCCTGTGACATTTTCAAAATGGGAAAGATAATTGGCTACCGAGTGGATCACATTACCCATATCAAATATATCATCTCCGACAAACCAGCGGTTCAGGGAATAGGGAATAAATTGAGCGGCTGACACAGCTCCTGCATAACTTGATTTCAATTCAAAAACATCGAGACTGTTCTTTTGTACAAAGGTCAATAATTCTTCGAGTTGGGCACGGGCAAAGTCGGACCGGTATCCCTCAATCACCATGGAAACATAGGAATTAAAGGGATTGTATCGGCCTGTTTTGGTTCCGAAGTCGGATTCCACAGCGATGATCGCAGAGATTACATATTTTGAAATCCCATACGTTTCCTCAGCTTTTTGCAATTGAGAATCATAACTGGCCATAAACCCGGCCATTCTGTTTTTTTTATCCTCAAATTGCAGGATTCCTTTATAGTCGTCCAGGCTTCGTGACTTGCGTTCAACGGATTGCCGGAACCGGTCTCCAATCCCATCATAGAATTCAAATTCCGGGTGATGCAGCATTCCGGCAATCTCCTCAAAGCCTTTCTTCTCGAGATCTTCAATGAGAGTTGAAATCTCGGTTGAATATTTTTCATGGAAGGAGAGGGAGTCCACCGGCCCGGAGGAGAATAGCTGAAAAGTAAAGAACCCTTTTTCAATGACAGATAGGCCGGATGACTCATCGGCCGCTGATGTGTCAACAGTTTCTGCCATCCCGGCTTCATTTCCACACAAAAGCATGAACAGGGCGGCTACGAAAAATATTGTTATGAATTTCCCGGAGGTTATCGACATTTCAATTCTATTTAATCTTTATCCCAATCCCTATGAAAGTTCGCTTCGTATTTTTTCCAGAAGCAGTTTTGTGGCTTGAATGCCTTCTTCTGGGGGCAGGTTGCTTCCTTCGTATTCTACGCCGATGGTTCCCGTAAAACCGGAGTCTTTAACGATCGACAGCATTTTACGGAAGTCAATCGTTGTTTCGTTTCCGTCGTCATCAAAATCAAAACTTTTGGCACTGACACCTTTTGCCCAAGGCATCATTTCCCTGACTCCTTGATAGATATCGTACTCTTTCACACAGGGGCTGCCCCACATTTCTCCATCTTCCCGCTCGATACAGAAATTGCCAAAATCAGGAAGAGTTCCTGCCCATTCATTATCGATCTGTTCGAGGACGTGAACCAGCATGGCTGCATTGGATGAGAACCCTCCATGGTTTTCAACGATGACGCCAATTTCATTATCCATCCCGTATTCCGCAAGCCTGCCGAGTCCGTCGATGGCAGCCGACGTCCACGTCTCCTCTTCCCGGGCTCCGAACAGATTTACCCGGATAGAATGACAGCCCAGGAATTTGGCGGCATCTACCCATTTGTAGTGATTTTCCACTGCTTGCATTCTTTCCGATTGTTCCGGGGCAGCAAGAGGGCCTTCATTGTCTACCATAATCAACACATTGGATACTCCCTGATCGTCCGCCCGCTTTTTGAGCTCCGATAAATAGCGGGTGTCTTCCGCCTTGTCTGGAAAAAACTGATTGACATATTCCACAGCTTCAATATCAAATTGATTTTTTGCAGTAGCCGGGAAATCCAGATTATCCAGTTTTCCACTGAAGAAATGCTGGTTTAAAGACCATTGGGCAAGGGAAATTTGAAAATCAAAATCTGCGTTTCCCTGAGCCAGCTTTGAAATCCATCTGGGGGCGAGGCTGACTCCGCCGGTTGCAATCAATGCTTTCTTTATAAAATCGCGTCGGGTGTTCTTCATGATTTATTTGAATTTTATGAATGGGGGTACTTCTAACCTGTTTAGAGAGGGCTTTGCGAAACCAAAAGTTTTGGTCAGGATCAAAGCCATCTTAAAAGAAACTGATTTAATTGCAATCCGGCAAATGATGTAAAACGGGTTGTTGAACTCGATTCCCAATCCTTGTAATCAATAAAGAGTGATCCTTTCATGGAGAAGGTCTCAACTGGCTTCAGATGATCTGGTGATCCTGCTCCGCTTTTTTCTCTGTGCAATTTATGCAAATTTAGTACATAAAAATCAAAAATCCATCCCTTAAAAGGATTCGACGGATGCATCCAGCCCCCGTCTTTCCAGCAGATGTCTCACGTCGGGTTCTTCACCCCGGAAATCAAGGTAGAGTTCCATCGGTTCCCTGCTGCCCCCGCGTGACAGGATAGTTCTTCTGAACAGGTCGCCGTTTTCGCGTGTGAGCCCGCTGCGCTGCTGCATATAGGCAAACGCATCGGCTGCCATAACCTCACTCCATATATAGGAGTAATAATTTGCAGAATAACCGGTGGTAAAGATGTGGGCGAAATAAGGGGATTTGTAACGGGGCGGAACCGGCGCGTAATCCAGATTGTATTCGGCCAGGGCCTCCTTCTCGAATTCTTCTACACTTTCCGGAATCTCATTTTCCTCTAAAGTATGCCATTGCATATCGAGCAGGGCGGCTGCAAGATACTCCTGGGTGTCAAATCCCTGGTTGAATTCCCTGGCTGCAATAACACGGTCGAGAAGTTCCTGTGGAATTTTTTCGCCTGTGTCATAGTGAATGGCATAATTTTCAATCACTTCGGGTTGAATGGCCCAATCTTCCTGAAAGGTGGAGGGAAATTCTACAAAATCACGGGGGACGGACGTGCCGGCTAACGAGGGATAGGTGACGTCTGAAAAGAGGCCGTGAACGGCATGTCCTATTTCATGGTAAAGGGTCGTCACCTGGTCAAAACTGATCAAAGCCGGTTCCCCGGAAGCCGGTTTCGGAATGTTTAAAACGTTGACAATTACCGGTTGTTGATCCAGCAGCTCGGATTGACCGACAAACGAGCTCATCCAGGCTCCACCCCGTTTGGAGTCGCGGGCAAAGTAATCGGCGTAAAACAGGCCGATTTGGCTGCCGCCCTTGTCATAGACATTAAATACCCGTACTTCGGGATGATAGGTCGGCAGATCATACCGTTCCTCAAAGGTGATTCCAAACAGACGCTGCATTGTATAGAAGACCCCGTCTTCGAGTACACGGTTCAATTCGAAATAGGAGCGGACTTCGTTGTCATCGATATCATATTTTTCCGCTCTGATTTTTTCGGCATAATACGCCCAGTCCCATGGCCGGAGGTCATCTTCGATACCGTCTTGTGCCATCATTTCCCTGATCTGTTCCGCTTCCCGTTTTGTATTGGCAAGAACAGGCGGAATCAGGTCGGTCATCATCTCCAAAGCATTCGCCGGTTCTTTTGCTGCGTTTTCCTCCAGCACGTAAGAAGCCCAGTTCGGGTGGCCGAGCAGTTGGGCTTTTTCCAGCCGCAGGTTCACCAGTTCGAGGATCAGGGGGCGGTTATCGATCCCGCCGTCTTGTCCGATCCCCCTGTATGCCGATGCTTCCCAGATTTGCCGCCGAAGGTCCCGGTTGTGCAGATTGGCAAGGATAGGCTGGCGTGTGGTATTGGTGATGGGAAAAAGGTATTGATCTTCCATTCCCCGCTCCCTGGCAGCTTCCTCTGCCGCCGAGATACGGTCGGGAGTGAGTCCGTCGAGCCTTGCCCTCTCTTCTACAATTACGGCACGTTCACGTGTGATATCCAACAGGTTTTCCTGAAACTGAGTGGTAAGGGTGGAGATTCTTTCATTGATTTGCCGTATTCGGGCCTGCTCCTCATCATTAAGCTGTGCGCCGGCTCGTACGAAACTTCTGTACGTTTCCTCTGCAAGCTGTTCGGATTCCGGATCCAGTTCCAGATTATCCAGGTTTTCGTAGACTGACCGGACACGTTCGTAAAGTTCACTGTTCAACAGGATGTTATCCGAATGGGCCGCAAGTTTCGGAGCCATTTTTGACTGGATTTCCTGAATTTGATCGTTGGTATGGGCTGAAGTGAGATTGAAAAATACTCGACGGACACGGGTCAACATTTGCCCCGTTTTTTCAAGAGCTTCAAATGTATTTTCAAAGGTGGGATCTTCCGGATTTGAAGCAATCGAATCAACTTCCTGAAGTTCCAGTTCCATCCCCCTCTCGAAAGCAGGCATGAAATGTTCTGTGCGTATTGCATCGAAATCCGGCGCTTCAAAGGGGAGGTCGCTCGGTACAAAGAATGGATTCTCATCGTTTTCTGGCATATCTGAGGGCGTCTTGGCTTCCTGGGAGACAATAATGGTTTCTGTTTGAATAGAGGTGCATGCAGATAGTGATAATAGAAAAACTATGACCAGTGAGGGTGTAATAACGGGGTGTTTCATAAGATAATCAGTTTCCTTTCTGGAATTTTAAGTAAAATATAGTGAAAGCTAACCTGGAACCGAACTCTTTTAGCAACAATGGATGACCGGCTTTCATTCGGAGAAGTAAGGGATCTTGTTCTGGAAGACCCGGGATTATTTAAGAACCAAAATCTTTTGATGAATCATTAAAAGTACAGAAGTCGGCGTAAAGCACTTAACATTCAGTGAACAGTGAACAGTGAACAGGTGCAGTGTGTCAGGAAATCAGTTTTGGCGTGATATCCGCGAACACACCCCTGGCATAGCCAAGCCGGCTGACGCCTACTTGGCTATACCGTCCCCTCTCGAATACTATGACTTAATCAAGTATTTTAAGCGGATTTTTTCCATTTGTGTTTATTTTTTTGGATATAGTCGGGATCGTATTCTGCGCGGTTATTCCACATAGCACAATACAGGCGAATCAATTTATTTATAATATTATTGATCACCAACAAGTGCTCTTTTCCTTCGGCTCGTTTTTTCTCGTAATACTGCTGGTAATGCGGACAATGGGTTTTGACGCTCAGGGCTGCTTGATGCATCACCCGTCTGACTTCAGAATTGCCAAATCCGCTGCTTTGGTCGGTGCGGCTCACCGAGCTGCCGGACTGGTACGGGTGGGGAGCAAACCCAAAGCGGGAGGAAATCTTGCGAGCGTCCAGGGTCTGCTGACCAGCGAACAGACTCACCCATAATGGCCCCAGCACCTTTCCTATTCCGGGTGCGCTGCGCATCATCTGATACCGATTCTTTATGGTTGCATCGTCATGGATCAGCTCGTTGATGCGGGCTTCGATCTCAGTGATATGTTCACTGAGCAGGGCGACGTGCCGGGTCCACATATCAATAAGCCGCTCCATGTCGGCATCGTGGATGTTGGCTTCGGTGAGTTTACTCCTCAGAGCTGCCCGTCGGTCTACCATGGCGCGTCGTTCGGCCTGAAGGCGCTTTATCTGTCCTATCGCCGGTTTTGGAGCCCTCGTCAGAGAAAGTTTGTCACTGTAGCGAACACCGTAGTCTGCCAGGTCTTCGGCGTCAAAGGCATCGGTCTTGCGATGGTGTTCGTTGCCGACTTGTTTCAGCGCCGTGGTTTTTACCACCGCATGCGCCCACTCATTGGTGGTGGTCCACCGCAGCAGGTATTCCCCATAGCGCCCGGTATGCTCACTGATGAGCTTTGTCTGGGACGGATCGGCCCCGTGATCAACCAACCAGCCGGCCAGTTGCTCAAATCCCTCGTACGTATTTGGAACCTGACAGTCATAGCCTCCGCCGGTTTGTCGATCCAACAAATAGCAGTCCAACTGTTTTTTTGAGATATCGATGCCAACAATAAATCGCCATATAATTGTAATTTTCATCGTTAATAACCTATTTTATAGTTGAATGAATAAGCTGCCGAGTAGTTATCATCCCGTCTCTTTTACGAAGGTGAACTTCCCATACTATTTGGGCTAAGATAACTACCTACCACCGACAGGCTTTCGATTCGAGAGATGGGGTTTTCCCAAAGAGGGCCAGAGATTGCCTGTCGGGGTTCGGTAGCTTTTTTTGTTGGTTTAAAGCAACAAAACTTTTCTCAGGAAGTCTAAAAGAGAGGGGAGACTTGGAGGCCTGATCAGCGACTGGATATGTCCCCTC
>JBBDNC010000212.1:0-9675 GCA_040877875.1 Balneolaceae bacterium
ATCAGGCCGATGAAGCAATTATTATAATAATAAAAGAGAAAACAGGCCAGATACCTCTCATTTCTACATCTGATCGAAAATATTTACATTTTACTTGTATCATCAGGTAAAAAGAATCCAATGCCCCATGCTACAGTCAGTTAACTACATCAAGAAACTGATCGACGATCTCGAAAAGGGAAAGTCTTTGGATCCTGACAGCCGGGAATTTTTAATTGACCTGCTTCGTCAGTTACCTGAAGAGAAATCCTCTTACGAAGAGTTAAAGGGAGAAACACAAAAGCTTACCGAACGGATGAAGGAGTTGAGGTGCCTGTACTCCGTCATGAATCTCATACAGGAAGGAGATAAGACACCGCATCAGGTTTTTCAGGAAACCGTTCAACTTATTCCGCCCGGATTTTATCGGCCGGATTTAACGACATCTAAACTTGTAATCAATGGGAAAGTTTATAAATCAGATCCATATAATGAGACATCGAAAATGATATCGGCTGATCTGATCAGTCATCATGAAACGATCGGGACCCTGTCAGTCTATCTGATGCCTTCGGAAGAGAATGAAGAGGAAGTAGTGTTTCTTGCTGAAGAACAAGAGCTGGTGGACAAAATTGCTGAAGTACTGAGAAATTATATTGAACAGAGACAATCGAGAGACAAGATTAAACAAAGCCGGATGCTCCTTGAAGCGATCACTGAGCAAACAGAAGCGGCAGTCTGGATCCGCGACGGGGAGGGGAAACATATACTGGTTAATCATGAATGGAAGGCAATTTTTGGCCTGGAGGATCAACAGGTTCTCGGAAAATCCCCCTTTGAGATTTTAAGTAAACCCCTTGCCGAACAGTTTTTGAAAAACGACCGGGAAGTACGGCAACAAAACGGGCCGGTAATCTTTGATGAACGGGTAAAGACAGAGGGCCGAGAGCAATTTTACATTGTAAATATGTTTCCGCTAAAAAATGTACCGGGACTGGACAAAGCTGTCGGAGGAATTGCTACAGAGATCACAGACCTCAAACATATTCAACAGAAACTTCATCAGTCTTTGCAAGAAAAAGAGACCCTTCTTACTGAAATCCATCACCGGGTTAAAAATAACATGGCCGTGATATCCGGTTTGATATATCTTCAGGCAGAAGAAGAGAATGATGAAATCGTCACCCGCAAGTTGATGGACAGCGTAGGCCGTATCAAAACCATGGCCAGGATTCATGAGCAGTTATATGATTCGAATAATTTCTCAGAACTTGATTTTACAAAAAACCTGGAATTGCTTGTCAACGGGATCATAGAAACTTTTCAATCGAATAAGCAGATTCAAACCGATTTCTCCTATGACCCGATTAAACTAAATATCACCCAGGCCCTCCCGTGTTCACTCATCGTCAATGAGGTGGTTACGAATATTTTAAAACATGCCTTTCAAGGGAATGAGCACGGCAAAGTTTCTGTTGAAATGAGAGAAAAAATGGGCAAAATAATTTTGTCGATAAAGGACAATGGAATCGGTTTGCCGGACGATTTCAATATTTCAAAATCCTCAAGCCTGGGCTTACACCTGATTGATTTGCTGTCTCAACAATTAGATGGCCGGTATGAATATACAAATACAGAACCAGGAGCCACATTTACTCTGCAGTTTGACTTATTGAATTCCAAACGTCCGACGAAATGATTGACTATACCGCAAGTTATACCGATCAGTATGAACTGACGATGGCCCAGGTATATTTTCAAAAAGGTCAAAAAGATACAAAAGCGATCTTTGATTATTTTTTCCGAAAACTCCCCTTCGGAAGCGGATATGCCATATTTTGCGGGTTAGAAGATCTGCTCGATACTATAGAAAATCTGAAATTCGATGAGAAGGATCTGGAATTCCTGAGCCGGCAAAATCTGGATACTGAATTTCTTGACTATCTGAAGTCTTTCAGGTTTACCGGCCAAATTCATGCCTCGCAGGAGGGGGACCTTATATTCCCGAACCGACCGGTACTGAGTATCGAAGCCCCCCTCATCGAAGCCCAGATCATTGAAACTCTGGTACTGAATATCCTGAACTATCAAACACTCATCGCTACCAAAGCAAGTCGAATGCGGCAAGCGGCGGGCAACCGCATGCTGGTTGATTTTGGCCTGCGGAGAGCACCCGGACCGGGGGGGTATTATGCCAGCCGGGCGGCAATGATTGGTGGATTCGATTCGACCAGTAATGTCCGTGCCGGCCGCGATTACCAACTACCTATATCGGGAACGATGGCACACTCTTTCATTCAAAGTTATGAGCATGAATTAGACTCCTTTCGTGATTTTTCTGAAATACGGCCGGATGACTGTGTGCTGTTAGTCGACACCTATGATACACTTAAAAGCGGAATGCCCAACGCCATCATCGTTGGGAAGGAGATGGAAAAACGGGGACAACAGCTCAAAGGCATCCGATTGGATAGCGGAGATTTGGCATGGCTGGCCAAACAATCCCGTAAAATGCTTGATGAGGCCGGTCTCGATTATGTGAAAATTGCCGTCTCCAACCAACTGGATGAACACGTCATCAAAAGTTTGCTGGATCAAGAGGCACCAATAGATCTGTTTGGAGTGGGGACAAACCTTGTAACCGGCCGGCCCGATGCCGCCCTCGATGGAGTCTACAAGTTATCTTATGCCAGGGATAAACCTCGAATTAAACTTTCGGAAAACCGGGATAAAATAAATCTGCCCGGTAAAAAGCAGGTTTTCAGGATCTTAGACGGAAAGGGAAATTTTTACGGTGCAGATGCAGTTGCCCGGTCTGACGAAAAAGATGTAGACACAATCTACCACCCGTCGGAAATTAAAAAGTCCTTTTCCGTCAAAAACTTTAAAAAGGAACCCCTGCTCCATCCGATTATGGAAAACGGAAAGCGCCTTGACGAACCGTTATCCGTCACCGAGATTGCACGATACAGCCGTGAACGATTAAGCCGGCTGCCGGAAGAATTCAAGAGATTCGAAAACCCTCATATCTATAAAGTCGGCTTGAGTGAACAATTAAAAAACGAACGTAACAGCCTGATCGATCAACTTCGGCATTCGGGGTAGTTTCGGATGAAAAAAGGATGGAATGGGCCTACACATTCAGAAACTCAGTGAACAGCATTATCATCTATACTCCAATAAATGCATACGAGAAATTTTCCTGTTCCGACAATTTTGCTCACTAATTATATGCAAATAATTGTCATCACCGCTTTATCCAAATATTATATGAAGCGTCTGATCCCTGATCGATTGTATAATTTAGAATTTAAAAGTATCATTTGCGCCATATGTTAATTTTTTGATATTCCGGAAACCCAATAATGAATGCAAGAAAGCAAAAATAGAATTTTTATATTTCCCCTGGTTATCCTCATCCTGATAATCATACCTGTTTCAGTATATTCTCAATCCCCGTTAACCATCCCACAAATGACCGGCCCTGTCACATTTGATGGGATGCCGGATGAAGAAGCCTGGCAAGCCATCGATCCCCTTCCACTTACCACCTACATCCCGGAAGCCGGACGAGATCCATCCGAACACTCTGAAATACGTATCGGCTATAGCGTTGATTACCTCTATGTCGGAGCGCATCTATACGATTCTAATCCTTCCGCAATTCAGGCAACCACATACGAACGAAATTTTAATACCCTGACGAGCGACTCCTTCGGCCTGATCCTGGACACCTATAATAACAATGAAACTGGCGTGGCTTTCTTTGCTGCCCCGACCGGAGCGCGGTCCGAATTCAGAATCTCGAACGATGCCGTGGGCACCAGTCCCTTTAACTGGGACTGGGACACCTTCTGGGATCTTGAAACCATACGGAATGAAGACGGCTGGTTTCTGGAAATGCGTATCCCCCTAAGCAGTCTGAGATTTCAAAAACAAAACGAACAGGTCCAAATGGGCATGACAGTCATGCGCTGGATCGCGCGAAAAAATGAATCCAATATCTTTCCTGCAATTCCCAACAACTGGGGTTTTCTGGGACATTTTAAACCCTCTCAAACACACCCGGTATTATTTGAAGAACTGGAGAGTAAAAGTCCATTGCAAATCACTCCTTATCTTCTGGGGGGGCTTCACCAGAATCACCAGCTAAATACCAGAAAAACCGAATACAACCGCCAGGATGATTTTACCCGTGAAGCCGGCCTGGATGTAAAATACGGTCTGGGAGGGAACCTCACACTCGATCTTACCCTGAACACTGATTTTGCACAGGTAGAAGCAGATAATGAACAGGTAAATCTGACTCGATTTTCACTTTTTTTCCCGGAAAAAAGAAAGTTCTTCCAGGAACGGTCTGAGCTTTTTGATTTCAGCATGGGTGGCCCTAACCGGCTCTTTTACAGTCGGAGGATCGGCATCCAGGAAGGAGAAAAAGTCCGGATTCTCGGCGGTGTTCGTCTGACGGGCAGCATTGACAAATGGGACCTGGGCTTTCTTAATATGCAAACCGCCCGCGGCGAAGGCATCCTCTCAGAAAATTTTGGGACCCTTCGCCTAAAGCGTAGAGTATTTAATCCCAATTCTTTTATCGGAACGATTTTTACCACCCGCATTAACGAAGAAGGTGAATATAATTATGCTCATGGCCTAGACGCAACGCTACATCTTTTCGGGGATGATTACCTTGTTCTCAACTATGGTCAAAACTTTGAAACCGGTGCAGAAAATAAGCTTGCGTCATTCGACGCAACCCGACTCCGTTTTGAATGGCAGACCCGTCGGATTACCGGGTTCGGATACTCGATCGGATTTTCACGAAACGGGCCAACGTTCAATCCCGGTTTAGGGTTTATTGTTCGTGAAGAATATACCCGGTACGGTAGTAACATAAATTACGGTTGGTTCTCTGATGAGAACTCGAAGTTTCAAAACCATCAGATTGAGTTCGGGGGTAACATTTTTTTTCGAAACACGGGAGGTTATCTGGAAACGGTAGATATCGGTCCCTCGTGGGTAACAAACTGGAAATCGGGGAGCAGGCTCGAAGTCAGCTCATCATATAACTTTGAGGATCTCAGTGAACCTTTTATTCTTTTTGATAAGCTTTCGGTTTCGGACGGACAGTATCATTTTGTCGATGTCGAAGCCAGTTTTAACACTCCCCAAGCGGATATTTACAATGCTTTGGTGTCCGTAAATGCCGGTCAATTTTTTGATGGTTATCGCCTGTCGGGCGACTTTTCATCTGTGTTGACTTTCTCGCGGCATTTCAATCTTCAACCTTACTATGAAATCAACCGGGTGAGCTTTCCGGACAGGAATGAGTCGTTCACAGCCCACATCTGGCGCATTCGCGCAGAATTTTACCTGAACACAAAGTTGTCTGTCATGACTTTCATTCAATATAGCAATGCCGCCGATTTGGCAATTTCAAATTTCCGTATACGCTATAATCCAAGAGAGGGGAACGACTTGTATATCGTGTATAATGAGAATCTGAATACTAACCGTTTTGACCATTTTCCGGTTCAGCCATTCAGCCAGGCCCGGGCGATCATGGTGAAGTATACATATACTTTCAATCTGTAATCTTTTAGGGACCTGCCGATCCTAGATCATTGGGTCAAGCGAATGTCAGGCGTGAGGAAGTTATTTGTACGCAGTACACCGGTATCGACTTGAAAAAGTCAACAGGAACTTTAACTTACCTTTAAACTTACTTGACAATCATACTGCCTGTAGCAGGTAGGAGTTATTATGCGCAGTTTTGTGATGATACTTCTTATTTGCGGCCTGATATGTTCTGCAGGGCGAGTGGAACCGTTGCATGCCCAGGCCCTGGACAATGGCCGGAATGCCATAGAAGGCCGGATCGTTCATGCCGAATCGGGAGAACCGCTGAGGAGTGTCCATGTCTTCCTGTCGGGTACAACCATCGGTACCGTCACAAACGAGTCAGGCCGATTCCGGATTGGCCGGGTACCCTCTGGAGCTCATCGCCTTACAGTGTCCATAATCGGATTCAAGCGGGTAACGGATAATTTGATGGTCCGAGCGGGGGAGACAAGAACCGTCTATGTAAAGTTAAAGCCGATTGTGTACGAGATGGACCCGCTTTTTGTCGGCAATCTCGATGACGAATGGCAGGAAGACCTTGAACGATTTGAGAGGCTGTTTCTTGGCGAATCGCCCCTTGCCGATTCAGTTGAAATCCTGAACCCTGAAGTCCTTCGTTTTGAAAAAAACTGGTGGGGTAGATTTACTGCCAAAGCCCTCGCACCGCTGGAAATCGAGAATCATGCACTTGGATATCACGTCACTTATTTTCTTGATGAATTCCAGCACACCGGCACGAGAACCCGCTGGGACGGTGAACCTTTATTCAGGGAGTTGACCCCAAAAGATTCTTTGCAGGCCTCCCGGTGGAAAGAAAACCGCAAGGAAGCTTTTTACGGCTCCCTCCGTCATTTTCTTCTTACCCTGATTCATGACCGGCTGCAAGAGGAAGGTTTTATTCTCTACCGCTATCCCCATAACCCAACGGGGTTTTCTGCGCGCAGAAGATACAGGGAATTTCGCAGGCGCCTGATTACACAGGATGAAGAAGACCCCGTGTTCAAACTCAATTTCTTCGGCAGATTGGAAGTCAGATTTACCGGGGCTGAAGAAGACGAGCATTATATACGCTGGTTACGTACCCGTAACCGTGCACCGGCGAACTCACAAATTTCCTACCTGGAATTGAACGAACAGCCTATTACAGTCGACCCGGATGGAGAGATCCTTGAAACCTACGGAGCTACGCGGTTCGGCTACTTTTCATATAAACGCATCGCAGATATCACTCCCCGTCAATACAGGCCGGAAGATATTGATTTTGAAGGCCAGCTCTCCCTATAACCGGCCTCACTACCGATCTCTTTCTGTCCGGTGATGTAATGACAGGTCGCGGTATGGATCGGATCCTTGCAAAAACGATTTGGGGGTAGATAAAATGCTGTCGTTTAGCTTTATTGAGTGTTGCAAGATATCAACAATCCCTTTTCCATTATGAAACCACATTACTTCATTTCCTGTTTACACAAAGACTTTTCATATTCAGCCATTATTGCAGCTATATTCGTTTTCATCCTTTTACCCTTTGAAATCATGGCACAAATCGACCGAGCCAATGAACGTTTTGTTACCCGTTCGGAAGTCATTGCCGAAAACGGGCTGGTAGCCACCAGTCAGCCGCTGGCCGTACAGGCAGGCCTGGAAATACTTAAACAGGGCGGCAATGCGATGGATGCGGCGATCGCAACCAACGCTGCCATGGGTTTGATGGAGCCGACCGGCAACGGAATGGGCGGGGATCTGTTCGCGATCATCTGGGATGCGGAAAGCGAGCAACTTTACGCATTAAATGCCAGCGGGCGCTCGCCCCGTAATTTGTCATACGATCAATTGAAACAAGAACTGGAACAAAGGGGAGCAACTTCGATCCCCCCATACAGCCTGCTGTCTATTTCAGTGCCCGGGGCGGTTGACGGCTGGTTTGAAATTCATGAGCGTTTCGGCTCTTTGTCGATGGACCAAATCCTGAACCCGGCAATCCGGTATGCGGAAAATGGCTTTCCGGTCAGCGAACTGATTTCCCAGGGCTGGCGGTCCAGCGCTGAATTCCTGAAAAATCAGCCTGGAGCCTTTGAAGAGACCTTTACGATCAACGGTCGCGGCCCCGAAAAGGGAGAGATCTTTAAAAATCCTGATCTTGGGAACACGTTGAGGCTGCTGGCCACAAAAGGCCGGGAGGCTTTTTATGAAGGTGAGATTGCCGAAAAGATCGATGCCTTTATGCGGGAACACGGTGG
Source organism: Balneolaceae bacterium (assembly GCA_040877875.1). Lineage (GTDB taxonomy): Bacteria > Bacteroidota > Rhodothermia > Balneolales > Balneolaceae > JBBDNC01. The sequence continues at coordinate 7,836 of JBBDNC010000212.1, forward strand.
ATATCTGCGAAAGGAAGACTTCGAAGCACACCATTCCGATTGGGTCGAACCTGTATCAGCCAATTACCGGGGGTATGATGTCTACCAGATCGGCCCGAATAATCAGGGGGCTGCCGTTCTGCAAATCCTGCAGATCCTGGAAGGATTTGACCTGGCCTCCAAAGGACATAACAGTGAGGAAACCCTTCATCTGATGATCGAAGCCAAGAAGCTGGCCTTCGAAGACCGGGCCAAGCACTATGCAGACCCGGATTACAACCCGATCCCGATAGAGCGGTTGCTTTCAGACGAATATGCAGCCGAACGGCGTGAGCAGATCGGTGAAAGAGCCTCCCAGCGGCTCACTACCGGTATCAGCGGACTTGAAGAAGGAGATACAATTTACCTGACCACTGCCGATAAGGACGGCAATATGGTCTCCCTGATCCAGAGTAATTTTCGGGGCATGGGGACCGGATTTGTCGTGCCCGGTACCGGCTTTAGCTTTCAGAATCGGGGAGAGTTATTTTCCATGGATCCGGACCACCCGAACGTCTACGCTCCCGGCAAACGGCCGTTTCATACCATTATTCCCGGTTTTGTCATGAAAGATGGCAAGCCCTGGCTCAGCTACGGAGTGATGGGTGGAGCGTTTCAGCCCCAGGGACACGCCCAGGTCTTGGTGAACCTGATCGACTTCGGCATGAACCTGCAGGAAGCCGGCGATGCGGTACGGTGGCTTCACGCGGGTTCCACTCAACCTATGGACAATCTGCAGGATATGCTCGAAGATGGCGGTCAAGTACAGATTGAATCCGGAATAGATTATGATGTGGTTCAGGCATTGCGGGAACGCGGACATCAGGTACAGATCGGAGAAGGTTTCTACGGACGTTACCAGGCAATCATGAGAGATTATAAAAATGGCGTATTCATCGGAGCTTCCGAGTCCCGGGCCGACGGCCAGGCTGCCGGCTATTGAAATTGAATTTGATTCAATCAGTATCCTCCACCATTGTCATCATCGTCATTACCGCCGTCATCTCCGCCATTACTTCCATCGTTGCTGCCGTCACTATTCCCGCTGCTATCATCCTCACTATGGTTGGCTCCAATATCCCCTGCAGCAATGACGGTAAAATCGTCTGTATTTTTATGTACGTTCACGTGCCCGTTATACTCAAGGGCCTCCGAATATGTCAAAGTTTCATCCGCAAGGATATTGGTCTGGCTTATCCCTGTCGCGCCGTCAACATTATTTAATGGTACAACAACACCTCCCCCCTCTGCAACGGAATTTTCATGGATGTGGGCCGGATGGCTTCCGCCCTGCATGGTTCCGTTCACTTCAATCGTGGCCAGCGTATTTTCATTCACCCGTTCTTCAAACCGGACAATCCCGCTTACTCCGGACCCGTCTATTTCCTGAAGGTCATATTCCATTGACTCGCCGGTCAGGGCATTTCCGCCGATATCCCCTGCAGCAATCACGGTAAAATCGTCACCGGAGCGATGGACGTTAACGTGACCGTCGTAATTCACGATTTCCGAATACGACATGGATTCATCTGACAGGATATTCGTCTGGCCAATGCCTGTCGCCCCGTCAACATTATTAAACGGTATGGCAACACCTCCCCCTTCTGCCACGGAATTTTCATGGATGTGGGCCGGATGGTTTACCCCGTCCATGGTTCCGTTCACTTCAATCGTGGCCAGCGTATTTTCATTCATCCGTTCTTCAAACCGGACGATTCCGCTTACTCCGGACCCGTCCATTTCTTTCAGGTCATACTCCATTAACTCGCCGGTCAGGGCATTTCCCCCGATATCCCCTGCAGCAATGACGGTAAAATCGTCG
>JBBDNC010000213.1:0-9644 GCA_040877875.1 Balneolaceae bacterium
AAGATTTGAATCGTATTCACTTCATTTTTATCCATATTCGGAGTCTGTTATTAATTTCAAATTTAAAAGGTTTCGGGGAGACTGGAGTTGACACGACACTAGGGAATCATATGAATATCGAGATTGCATGCTTTCCTTCCGCCAAAAAGGATGAATCAGTAAGTTTACAACATACAATATCAATCGCTTCGGTAGAGTTCCCGGCAGTGTACGAGAGGGGCTGCTTGAATCTGAGGATTGATTTTATTCAGTACCGGGCAAATGTTTCCCGGCTGCCCTCCTCATTAAAAAGAATCACGTCATAAGATTCACTGTAAGCTCCCTCCATGCCCGGCGAGCCCATCGGCATACCGGGAACGGCCAGCCCCGCAGCGTCCGGGGATTCGGCTAAAAGTTTTTTAATGGCTTCGGCCGGTACGTGGCCCTCAATGACGTAATCACCGACGATTGCCGTATGGCAAGAGTGAAGTTCAGGTTCTATCCCGTATTCGGTTTTTACGTCTCCCGGACTTTTGCCTTTTCCCAGGCGTACGGTAAAACCGTTTTCCTCGAGGTGGTCGGCCCATTTGGCACAACACATACACCCGGGGTTCGGATAGATTTCAACGTCCGCATCTGCAACCTGTTCGCGCAGCTCCATTTCGTACCGCTGTTGCTGAGCCTGTTCACGTTCAGCCTGGCCGCATGACGTTATGAGAAGGATGCAGGTTAAGAAAAATGGGAGTTTCCGTATCATTATTGTGGATTTTGAATTTTGTTTTGAAATATACAGGAATTTATTGCCCGAATGATAAAATTTTTTAAGGGGGGGGAGGATCTTCCATCCATCTGCGAATTTCTACATTTAAGTTTGAATGAAAGGGGAATAAATACTAAATTTAGCTTCAACTAAAAATAAAGTTAGCTGAATGAATACCCTGATTGGATTCCGGATCTCTCCGATGATTAAAGTGTCAGTCATCGTGGCAGTTACATTTCTCATCATGCTGAGTTGTGATATTTATTCTGATCTGCCGGAAGCGAACAGGATATTGGACGCTCCCCTGGAGGACCTTACCCCGGAACAAATCTCCCTTCATTTGAAAGGAGACGAGGAGTTTGGAAGAAGGTTTACGACTGAAGAGGGGGTGGGGCCCATCTTTGTGGCTTCATCGTGTGATAGCTGTCACCCGGGAGAGGGGAAAGGCCATCCTGTTTTCAACCTGGCCCGTTTCGGGCAGATGGGTGAGGACGGATTTGACCCGATGCCTGAACAGGGTGGCCCCCAGTTGCAAAACCGGGCAGCTCCCGGATTTAACCCTGAGCGCATTCCGGAAGAAGCGACAGGCGTTGCTGAATTTATGGCGCCGGTTGTTGTAGGACTCGGTTTTCTGGAGGCGGTGGATGACACGACGATTTTGAATATGGCCGATCCGGATGACAGCGACGGGGATGGAATTTCGGGCCGGCCCAGTTTGATTGACTCTTCTGATTTTCTCGTAGGTGTTGCCGAAGCGGGTGAGCTGGTGAAAGGGGGAAATGACGTCAGATTTCGAATGTGGGACGGCAAGTTTATCGGCCGGTTCGGCAAGAAAGCGATTACTGTCAACCTGCTGCATCAGACCGTAACGGCCTACCACCAGGATATGGGTTTGACGACCGATCTGATTCCAAAGGATCTTTTTAACGTTCAATCGGCAGGGATTTCGAGTGAAGATACGGTGCCGGACCCTGAAATTCCCTCCAGCGTGGTCAGTAATGTCGTTTTTTATTTGAAGACTCTTCGGGCGCCACAACGCCGGAATGAGGATCAACCGGAGGTGATCGCCGGAGAAAAACTGTTTGCGGAGATCGGCTGTGCGAGTTGTCACGTTCCAAAACTCAAAACCGGGAAGTCATCGATCCCCCAGTTGAGTGAGGTGGAATTTTATCCCTATACGGATCTGCTGCTACACGATATGGGGCCGGAACTGGACGACGGATATACCGAAGGAAGTGCGGAGACGTACGAATGGCGGACACCCCCGCTTTGGGGCCTCGGCCTGGCCGAAGAGTTTCAGGGGGGCGAAGCCTTTTACCTGCATGACGGCCGTGCAGAAACCCTTCGCGACGCGATTGAATTCCACGGTGGAGAAGCCGCTGCCAGCCGGGATGCCTTTCGAAGCCTGAGCGGAGAGGAAGCGGATAAGCTCATCAAATTTTTAAAGTCATTGTAATGTTGAATCGCAAAGAGTTTATAAAACTTGCTTCGGCCGGGGCAGTTTGCGGGGGGATGCTTCCCCTTCTGGGAGGCTGTGCCACCTATCGTTATGTGGATTATCAAAGGGAAGAGGATACCCTGAAAATAGGAAAGGATGTATTTCAGGAAGAGGAGCTTTTCGTTCTCCTGAGGAATCCGCAGGGCACTTCACCGATTTACCTTCGCAGGAAGACAGACGGAACCTACTATGCTTTGCTTCTGGAATGCACCCATAAGCAGTGTACAGTGAACCCGGCCTCCAGTCAACTGGCCTGTCCCTGCCACGGCAGCCGATACGATCTGGACGGGAATGTAGTGGAAGGACCTGCCCGGAGAAATCTGTATGCCTACCGCGTCACCAGTGATTCCGAAACCATCTATATTGAACTGCCAAACAGAGGTTTGTTATGAATAAGCGGATCCTACTTTTTTGTATCCTGATTTTGGGTATTACCATAAACGGTATTGCACAGCAGGACAGTCTGACCGTACAGGACGGTATTTATAACCGCCCGTTCATAGGCAATATCGGGCAGACTGCTGTGGGGGGTTATGTGGAGGGAAATACCAACTCATTTGTGGAAGACGGGATTCCGGAAGGTATTTCATTTGAACTGAGAAGGTTTAACATCTTTCTTTTTTCCAACGTCAGCGAGCATATCCGGTTTATTTCAGAATTGGAGTTCGAGCATGGGACCAGCGAAATTGCCCTTGAAACGGCTCTGCTCGATTTTGAAATCAACCCTGCATTGATCCTGAGAGCCGGGATTTTACTCCCTCCTATCGGTGCCTATAACATCAACCACGACAGCCCGCAATGGGAATTTGTCGACCGGCCGCTGGTCACTACGGGAATCATCCCGACAACCCTCTCTGAAGTCGGTGCGGGGATTCATGGCAAACTGTTTCCCGGCAATTTGACAATTTCCTACGATGCTTATCTTACCAATGGACTGGGCGACGGGATTCTTCTGAATGAGGAAGGGCGTACCCATCTTGCCTCCGGAAAACATGAAAGCCAATTTGAGGAAGATAACAATGGGTCGCCGGCCCTGTCTGCACGCCTGGCTGTGAATCACCACGGAACGGGAGAGCTGGGATTTTCCTATTATGGGAATATTTATAACACCTTCGAAATTGAGGGAGACAGAGTTGACGCGAAAAGATATCTCAATATTTGGGCACTTGACTATAATGTCCGCGTATGGAATGCAGAATTTAAAGGTGAAATGGCTTATGCTGACATCGACGTTCCGGAAAATTTACAAGAGGTGTTCGGCGGCGAGCAGTGGGGAGGACACCTGGATATTATAGTTCCGGTGTGGAAGCCCCGGATTTTATCTTATCAGGAACCGGTGGTGAATTTAAACCTGCGTCTGGAACGGGTCGATTTCAACGTCGGACGGTTCAGCTCTACCGGTCAGCGTATTTATGATGAAACGACAGCCATTGTGCCCGGGATCAGTTTTCGTCCGACCGACGATACCGTTTTCAGATTGAATTATATTCGCCGCTGGAACAGAGATTTGGTCGGAAATCCCGCCGCCGAAACTGCCGGGATTCAATTGGGTTTTGCCACTTATTTCTAAACGGGGTGGTTTCTTTTGTATAGCGGTTTGATCCATATCCTGTAGTACGGTTGTGGCTTGTTTTCAAAACTTCGCTTTAAGTGTTGATTTGTTAGTAAAGTCTATTGTCAGACGCAGGGCAGCAGAACATTACCTATTTATTCAACTTGGGCTCTTCTCACCGTTGGCTCACCGAATATAGGTTTGTACACCCGTCAATGATGGCTTTTCCGATCCTGCGTAATTGCCCCGTACCTGCTGAAAACACGAATAGCTGAAAAGAAAAAGTCGCATCAGGGGCCCATCGATTGGTTTTTCAGGGGGAAGATGTGTAATTTACATATCATTATATAATAATATATAAAAATCCAATTCAATCTAATCCATTCTCATTATGGATACACAACAACAAACGGTCAACCGGCGTGCCATTCAAATCAAGGCAAAACTCTTTCGCGGGTTTTCAGATCCGTCCCGCCTGAGCATCATCGAGGCACTGAGGGACGGCAGGAAAAGTGTCGGGGAGTTGGTGGAAAGTACGGGCCTTACCCAGCCAAATGTTTCGAACCATCTGCGCTGTCTGTCCGACTGTGATCTGGTACGAAACGTCCGGAAGGGGCGTCACATTTATTACCGGCTCAGCGATGAGCGTATCCACTCCATTCTTGACCAATCGGAACAATTGCTTTCGGACGTGGCGAAAGGAGTATACGAATGTACCCGATATGAAGTCACCGGAACCTCAACCGCAGAGAGTACATCATGAGTTCAAATCAAATGGAAATACCCGTAAAGGGGATGGATTGCGCAGGTTGTGCACGGAGTGTCAAAAATGCCCTGGAAAAACTGGAGGGGGTGGAATCGGCTGAAGTCCTGCTGTCATCGGAAAAAGCCCGTATCACCACAGGGCCCCGTCAACCGGAATTCTCTGCCATAAAAAAAGCGATTGAAGACATCGGCTACCGGGTTCCCGAGGCACAGGAAGAGTCTGACGAAGGAGAGCGGAATCTTGAAGCGGTAGCCCGTGATTCGTTCCGGCTATTCGGCCTGGTTTTCGGCGGAATTCTGCTTGTTGTTGTAGTAGGAGAATGGCTTGGGTTGTTTCAAACCGTGACGGATTGGATTCCCTTCTGGGCAGGTACGCTGATTGTGCTTGCAACCGGGTATCCGGTTTTCAGGCAGGTTGTCGTTGCCGCACGTAACGGCCAGGTAACTCCCCATGCCCTGATGGCCCTCGGGGCTATTACCGCACTCGCAGCGGGCGAATGGGTGACTGCGGCCATTGTGGTATTCTTTATGAGAACCGGCGATTATATTGAAGGTTATACGACCGACAAGGCCCGGGACTCGGTTCGCTCCCTGACCGAGCTTGCTCCCCGGAAAGCAACCGTGGTAAGGGACGGGGAAGAAAAAGAGGTTGCTATCGATCAGGTGAAAGCGGGCGACTCCATCCTGGTTCGTCCCGGCGGACGCATTCCTGTTGACGGTACCGTGCTGGAAGGCCATGCAACGGTGGACCAATCCTCGATCACAGGAGAATCCATGCCTGTAGAAATTACACCGGGATCGGGGGTGTTTGCTTCGACGATTGCCCGGGGCGGGCGCCTGTTGCTTCGGGCCGATGCGATCGGGAAGGATTCCACATTCGGCAAAATCATCCGAATGGTGGAAGAGGCGGAAGCCCATAAAGGGACCGTTCAGCGTTTTGCCGATAAATTTTCAGCCTACTATCTGCCCGTGGTTACGGGAATTGCACTGCTGACTTATCTTTTGAGCGGTGATGTGATGGCAACCGTGGCCGTGATGGTCGTCGCCTGCGCCTGTGCGTTTGCCCTGGCTACACCCGTTGCTCTGCTGGCATCCGTCGGTTCCAGTGCCAGGCGGGGTGTGTTGATCAAAGGTGGAAAATATATCGAAGAGCTGGCCCGTGCGGATGTTCTGCTGATCGACAAGACCGGGACCCTGACGCTGGGCCGGCCGGAAATTTCGGAGGTGATTCCTTTGAATGGCTGTTCGGCAGGGGAATTGCTGATTTTAGCCGCCAGCGCCGAACAGTATTCCGAACACCCGCTGGGAAGGGCAGTCGTGGCCGCAGCCAAAGAACGCCATCTTGCCCTGAACAAACCCGATTCTTTTGAAGAATTGACGGGTAACGGAGTGAAGGCCGGGTTCAAGGGGCAAACGGTTACTGTGGGCAACGAACGTTTAATTGAGCTTGAAAAATCGATCGTTCAACGGATCCGGGAGATAAAAGAAGAGGGCAAAACCGTGATTACCGTACAACGCGAGGGGATCCTGCTGGGGTTGCTGACGGCAAAAGATACCGAACGAAGTGAGGTGAGGGGGGCCCTCGATCAGATTCGTGCCTTCGGTATAAACCGCATCGAACTGTTGACCGGTGACAATACCGAAACCGCCCGAAACCTGGCCGGCCGGCTGGATATTGATTTTCAGGCAGAACTTCTTCCGGAAGACAAAATCGAGATTGTAAAAAAATATCAGTCCGACGGCCGTACGGTCGTGATGGTAGGGGACGGGATCAACGATGCCCCGGCTCTCGCCCAGGCAGATGTGGGAATTGCCATGGGATTAACCGGTACGGACATTGCAATTGAAACGGCCGACATTACTCTGATGCGTGACGACTGGAACCTGGTTCCCGAATTGTTCGTCTCCGCACGGAAAACCATGCGGGTCATCAAATGGAATTTCGGTTTTACCACCGCATATAATGTCGTGGGGCTCTCGCTGGCTGCATTCGGTTTCCTCCCGCCCGTACTGGCCGCGGCCGCCCAGTCGCTGCCTGACGTTGGGATTTTGTTGAACTCTTCCCGTTTGCTCAAATCTTAGGACTCTGTCAGGACTTCGTCTGATTGACTGCGGAAAATCAGGATGTAGTCATATTGCACACTCTTTATTAGAAGGCTTTGCAAAATCACTGCGTGTTCAAAAAATGAGCGTCTTTTTGCCCAATTTCTACATTATCGGGATTTTAAAATCCTCACATATGCATAATATGCTGTGGTATTAATCCGCCGGCTGGCGGACAGGCTTTGAACTTGAACAAAAATCTTGGCTTTGCAAAGCCTTCTATTAAATAGAAACTCTATTCGCCTCAAAAGAGTGTCCATGTAAAAAAGTCAATACGCTATTGTCATTACAGTTTCATTCTCATTCTCCGTATTTTTAAAGCTTGATTTTCAATCCTGAAGTACATCTTACACATGTTCAATCCTACAGAAACCGACGAAAAAAACTACCTCAAAGAGATTATTGACACGCTGGAAGATGCATATATAGCCGTAGATGAACGTGTGAACCGACAACATAAAGAACTTCAGGAGCAGAAAAACTACCTCTATGAAAATAAAACCGGGATGGATGCGGCGGAAAAAGCCTCCATCAAGCAGTCGGTGAATATGCAGGCGATCTCCGGGGAGGCCGCTGCAGCGTATAAAAAACGCTTGCAAAGGTTGATCAAAAGGCCCTACTTCGGCCGGATCGATTTCAGGGAGGAGAATCAATCAAAAAGTGAGCCGGTGTATGTGGGGATCCATTCCTTCACAGATGAGGATAAAAACAAACCGCTGATTCATGACTGGCGGGCTCCGGTCTCAAGCCTGTTTTACGATTTTGAACCGGGCAGTGCCTCGTTCGAGACGCCCGGCGGAACGCGAGAGGGCGAAATTGAACGAAAAAGGCAATTTCGCATTATGGACGGGGAGATGGAGATGATGCTCGAATCGGGGCTCTATATTCGTGATGACGTGCTTCAGGAAGAGCTCAGCCGTTCTGCAGATGACAAGATGAAAAATATTGTCGCTACCATTCAGCGTGATCAGAACGCCATTATCCGGAATGAAACATCGCCGGTGCTGATCATACAGGGGGTAGCCGGATCGGGTAAAACATCGATTGCACTCCACCGGATTGCGTTTCTGCTCTATCGGTTTAAAGATACCCTCAGCTCCAGGGATATCATGATCATCTCGCCCAACAAGGTGTTTTCGGATTATATCTCGAATGTTCTGCCGGAGCTTGGTGAAGAGTCGATCCCCGAAATGGAGATGGAGGAACTGGCGAACCGGGTGTTGGGCGACAAATTCCGGTTTGAAGGATTTTTCGACCAGGTTCAAAAACTGCTTGATGATCATGACAACGACTACATCCGTCGAATCGAGTTCAAAGCCACCCCTGATTTTCTGTCGAAGCTGAATACCTATGCAAGCTGGATGAAGCGCAACCGTTTCCGTGCGCACGACGTCAAAATCCGGTTTAAAACGATATCTGCCAGATATTTACGCCAGCGGTACAACGCCAACAATCAGCTTCCACTGATGCGCCGTCACACTGCTATCGCATCTGATGTAATCAAAAAGGCAAAACAGGATTTTAAATACACATTGAAGCCCGAAGAGAAGAAGGAGATCCGCAAACAGATAAAGCAGATGATGGGGAGTGACAACCTGCGGGTACTTTATAAAGAATTTTACGACTGGCTGGAGCGGCCTGAGATGTTTAAGTATGCAAAGGGGTCGACCTTTGAATACTCCGATCTTTTTCCGCTCATGTATCTGAAAATGCAGATGCAGGGAGCAGAGGCCATGCACAATGTAAAGCATCTGATTGTGGATGAGATGCAGGATTATACGGCAGTTCAGTATGCTGTGCTTTCAAAACTGTTTCCATGTAACAAAACGATACTCGGCGATGCCAATCAAAACGTGAATCCCTACAGTTCAACCACTGCGGAGGATATTGCTGAAATATTTGCGGAATCAGATTCTGTGACGCTGACCACCACCTATCGTTCTACCTGGGAAATTGCACAATTCACAAAACGGATCAGTTCGAATGTTGTCATAGACCCGATTGAGCGACATGGAGATGAACCTGAGATACTGGGTTTTGAAACCGTAAATGCTGAGAAGAAAGCCATTTTAGAGATGGCTGTGGAATTTCAGAACTCGGACGATCAATCGCTTGGTATTTTGTGTAAAACCCAAAAGCAGGCCAAAAAGCTGCATTCTTATCTAAAGAAACATCTTGACGATCTGTATCTGCTCACACCGGAAGAATCGGCATTGCATTCCGGAATTCTGATAACGAGTGTCCACCTGGCCAAAGGGCTGGAATTTGACCGGGTGATCGTGCCACATGTGACGGCGGAGAACTATTCTACCGATGTAGATCGCAGTATGTTGTACATTGCCTGCACACGTGCGATGCACCGGCTCACATTGACATATACCGATGAGTTTACTTCGTTGATTGACTAATTAATGGGTATGGTTAACAACCTCATTTATTTTCAAAATGCTAAATGAACTACCTCGGGGCAGGGTACATGAGGTATCAACTTAAAAACCAATTTTACTTATAATGTATGCGGTTATTGTGGAATGTCCTTCCGTCAGTCGAAGGAAGGCAATGAGGGAAGAACCCTGATACTTCAGCTCGGCCTCCCGCTTTATTTCTGAACAGTTGGTGCTGTTGTCTAACTTCAGGTTCAAGAGTTCTTTAATTTCTAAAAGGGTAAAGCCAAGTTCCTGCGCTCTTTTGATAAACTGAATTTGATCTACATGCCGCTGAGAAAACAGCCGATAGCCAGAATTTATCCTGTCCGACTCCGGAATCAGATTCCGGCTACAAGTGCCGCCCAAAAACCGGCTTTGGTGTAATTATTCTGTTTGATAAAATCGAATTTCGATATGTTATTTTAATTAAATGATAAGACAATTTTCAAATGGCGGTTGAAACCTGTCAGGTTTTGATTTGATTGAATGAATTTGTTCGTTATAAATTTTTCTGTGCGTTGCACGTTGTTCTTTACGTTGCGCAGCAGCTCAGCTTACCTA
>JBBDNC010000214.1:0-1779 GCA_040877875.1 Balneolaceae bacterium
ATCCTTGCCTCCATTTTTGTAACGGCTCAGAGCAAACACCCGTTTTGGCAGAAATTCTATACATTTATTCCCTCTCTGCTTCTTTGCTATTTTATCCCGTCCGTATTCAATTCCCTGGGCATTTTTTCCGGCGAAGTTTCCAATCTTTATTTTGTTGCCTCCCGATATCTTCTGCCTGCAAGCCTGGTATTACTTACCCTGAGTATCGATATAAAAGGTATTTTGAACCTGGGTCCCAAGGCACTCATTATGTTTCTGACCGGTACAGCCGGCATTGTGATCGGCGGGCCCCTGGCCATTCTTATTGTTTCAGGAATCGCTCCTGATATTGTCGGGGGGTCGGGGCCTGAAGCAGTCTGGCGGGGGCTGTCGACTATTGCAGGAAGCTGGATCGGGGGAGGAGCCAATCAGACGGCAATGTATGAAATCTTTGAACCGAGCCCGGAATTGTTTTCCGCGATGATTACCGTGGATATTCTTGTCGCGAATTTGTGGCTTGCATTCCTGTTGTATGGTGCCGGGATGTCGGGAACCATAGACAAGTGGTTTAAGGCAGATGCCTCGGCGATTACCGAACTTAGAATCAGTGTGGAGGAATACCGGGCAAGCATCGCCAAAATACCAAGCCTTGCCGATATGACTTCGATTGTTGCCATCGCGTTTGCAGTAACCGCCGTCGGACACATCGGGGCGGATTTAATTGCACCCTGGATCGATCAGAATGCTCCTGCACTCCGGGATCTGAGCCTGAATTCCGAATTTTTCTGGATTATCGTCATCGCCACTACAGGGGGGCTCTTGCTCTCTTTTACCCGTGCCAGGAAACTCGAGGGAGCAGGAGCCTCAAAATTCGGCAGTCTGTTTCTTTATATCCTTGTGGCCACCATTGGAATGCAGATGAACGTCCTTGCCATTTTTGAATCTCCGGGTTATTTCCTGATCGGGATCCTCTGGATCCTGATCCATATTACCCTTCTCCTGAGTGTCGGCATGCTCATTAAAGCCCCTTTCTTCTTCACTGCAGTTGGATCCCAGGCCAATATAGGTGGCGCGGCTTCTGCTCCGATCGTCGCATCTGCATTTCATCCTGCATTAGCCCCTGTCGGTGTATTGCTGGCGGTATTCGGATATGCAGTAGGTACCTATGCGGCCTGGCTTTGTACAATATTGATGCAGGCGGTCAGTTGAGACGAACGAATGTCTCATGTCGTACCCGGAGATCCGGACACCTTTCTCGCTTTATTCTGCTGCGTCAGACACCCGATATTCTCTGTTTTCCAGAGCAATTCTATAGATCTGAAGAAAATAATTCGTAACTTGCGGGATTGAAACCAGGATCGACTTTGTCGCCTAATCTAATTCCAAAATTCATTACAAGAATAACCCAAAAATCATAGAAGGTGATCATCTATGCCGAGCGGAAAGAAAAGAAAACGTTCAAAAATTGCGAAACATAAGAGAAAGAAAAGACTGCGTAAAAACAGGCACAAGAAGAAAAAGTAAATAACAGGAAAGCAAAAAAGTAGAATTCAATGCTTACAGGGCAGGCGATTGAAACGGTCTGTACAAACAATCGTCCCCCCTGTTTTATTTATTTTTAGAGGGCTTTGCAGAACCAGGAATTTTGTTCAAGGACAAGGCCAGAGGGAGGTTGAAACCGCAGCATATAGTCCATATGTGAGGATTTCAACCGACCGCACCGAGCGCAGCGATTCCCACGCAGTGATAACGCAGGCATTGGGCAAAAGACCGGTTGTGCAAAGCCCTCTTTTAGCCCTT
>JBBDNC010000215.1:0-9626 GCA_040877875.1 Balneolaceae bacterium
TCACTGGCCATGCCGCTTCGAACCGGATAACGTCCCGTCAGCAAACCGGCCCGGCTGGGAGTACAAACACTGGCCGCAGCGTAAAAATTAGTCCATTTTTGTCCCTCCGATGCCATTTTGTCGAGATGAGGAGTTCGGATATTGGGAGATCCGTACGAGCTTAAATCACCATATCCCATATCATCCGTAAAAATCACGATCATATTCGGTTTGGATTGATCAGGGTTCTGAGCGTCGGTGGTTGAAATCGGATAGAATCCGAGAAGAGCAATCAGGGCTATGGTTAGTTTTTTCATGGATATCGGTTTAATGTTAATAATCTGACTTCAATTTTAAATGGTTACAGGAAGGAGATCAGAAATCCCTTACCTGATGGCCGGTTCCTCAGATTGCTTGACGTGCCGGTCGATTCATTCTCCTGTTCCTCTGTCGGAGTCAGGTGCCATTTACCGACCATTGCCGTTGTACGGTAATCATTCAACTGAAGTAAAGAAGCGCTCGTCATCCGATCTTCATCAATTACTGGTTGTTCCGGCTGTAACGGGAAATTACCAAAGCAGATTCATTTTAGATAATTTCAATTAACTATCTATTAAGTAAGTTGATATTAGCTTCCTTTACCGGTGGAAACTCTGGCTTATAAACTTCAGGACTTCCGGCAGAGCCGTGCGCCAGTAATCCCAATTATGGGCTCCTTCGCGGACCCTGAACTCGTGTTCGATCTCCGCATCGATCATCGCGGCATGCAAATCCATATTTCCTTATATAAGGAAATCCTTGTCACCGCAGTCGATGTAATACTGCACCGAACCGAGGCTTTCGGACTCACCGTTTTCAACAAGCTGAAGAATGGAGTTATCCATATAGTGATCCGTCAGACGCTCTTCCCCTTCCAGATCCTCGCCAAAAACGGGACCAAATACATTGTTCCAGTTTTCAACCTCCATTTCAGTCACCTCTTCCCGGGTCAGTACACCTGCACTCAAGGGAGCCGCCGCTGCAAATAAATCAGGATGTTTCATCGCCATAATCAGGGTTCCGTACCCACCCATGGACAGGCCGGCTACAGCCCGGAACTCTTTTTGGGGCCGTGTCCGGTACGTCTCATCGATATGAGGGATGAATTCTTCAACAAAGAAGTCCTCATATCTCACTTCTCCGTTATAATTGTTGACATACCAGCTTACCCCGGCGTCCGGCATAACGATGATCATTGAGGCGACATCCACCGACTTTAAATGTTTGTCGGCAATGGCTTTTGTCTGGCCGAATTGGATCCATCCGGTTTCGTCATCCGTAAAGCCATGCAACAGGTAGAGTACCGGGTAGTTTCGATTAGACTCTTCATAATCCGGCGGCAGATAGATACTGTATTGAACATCTTCTTCCAGGATGGAGCTATCCACAACAAGGCTTTCCTGTATAGTTCCATGCTGGGCATCCGCAAGGAGAGGAATCCAGATAAAGAGAGAGACAAGCAAAAGATATTTGTTTCTTTTTTTCATAGTTCGGTTGATACTTTCGGGTTTAGGTTACGATGAAAATTAAAAAACCAGTCCGCCGGCCGGCGTATGATGATTGAGGCCCACATGGCTCACCAAGCTCCAATCGAACATTTTTTTACACGCGAAGCGATACAATCTTTACAAGTAGAAATTTATTTTTGGGTTAAGTGGAGCAAAACCATCCCTGCTTCCCCACACGCCATTGAAACTTAAAAGGCTCCTTTCTTTATACCAAGAACTAGAGCTCACTACAAAATAGAATAGAATTAAATGGAATGGAAACTTAAGGTCAATAATGGGTATGATTGGCCACATTATGTTGTAGATAGTGTGAATCGTCTCCAAGAGCGCGGGAAGAGGGAGCGGCCTTGTGGCCGTAGTCCCGTAAAATTCCCGGTCTCCACCTGCTGAGTGTGTTCGGCCGTAGTTTGCCATAACAACTCACCTGTTTCAGCATCATAAACCACCGCCCCCACCTCGCTGTGAGCTGCCACAAGCTCGCTCGTTCCGTCTGCGTCCAGATCTGCAAACCGATAGCTGTCCACATGATCCCGGTTATTATAAAACAGATCGAACCGGTTCCAGATCTCTTCCCCTTCTGAACTCAGTAACAGGGAGCCGGCAGCAATCTCCTCCCTGTCGTCGCCCGGGGCTGAAACGCAAAAACACCCGGTTCCGGATCCAATCCCCGATTCAAACATACAGTCTGTCTGACCGGCTGCTGTCCTGTTCAATCGGGGAAGTCTCAATAGCTTTCAGGAACCGTTGTATCCGGCTTCACGATCAAATTAAAAAAAGGATGTCCGATCACCTTCCCCTGATTAATCCATATGAAACACCTTTCTCAGGTATGTAACTTCCGGGGAGTGATCAGGATGAACTGTCATGAGATCCTTCATGTGATCCCACCATTTCTGCATGACGGGGAGCTCCGGAAGCCGGCCGGCCGAATGATCCTCTTCAAGTTTCTGAACGGCAATGAGCGTCCCGGTTTCTTCATCCAAAAAGATGGAGTAATCATGAATTCCCGCATCTTTGAGTGCCTGGAGGAGTTCAGGCCAGATTTCATCATGCCGTTTTTTGTATTCCTCTTCACAGCCCGGTTTCAATTTCATCTTAAAAGCAATTTTTTTCATGGATTTGGCCTCTATAATTCACCATCCCCTGCAATTGGCGGATGCCTTCGGAAACGTGATTATACACACTTTGACGGTTAATGTTCATGATATGGGCGATTTCATGGGTTGACAACCCGCTATAAAATTTCAAATAGATTGCCTCCTTTTGCCGCCGGCTCAGAGAATCAACGGCTTCATATAGTTGTCTTTTATACTCCATTTGAGTTTCATGACGGATGAATACTTCCTCGACATTCAGGGGAGTCTCAAAGTAATCTTCAACAAAGATCCGGTCTCGATGATATCGATTTTTCTGTTTTTTGAGATTTCTAAACAATATTCGTCTCAAGGATGTCAGAAGATAGGATTTTACCAAAAAAGCCCTGGCGATCCCTTCCCTCCCTTTCCAGATGGTCAGAAATAGCTCCTGGATACCGTCTTTGACCAGATCATGCCGGGCTACCAATTTATAACCGTAGTTAAAAAGGCAACTGTAATAACAACAAAACAGTGTTGATAAAGCATCCGGGTCCCCTTTCCTGATGTCCAGCCATAGCTGTTCAGGATTGATTTCCGAATGATTATTCCTTGTTGGATATCGATCGACAGGATTCGTCATAAATTCAAGCAGTTAATTTCGTGGAACCTGTCCCCGGCCCCCCTGGGTTGTTAAGCCCTGGCAGCTAACAATTCGGGAATAAAGCTCGTTTACCAGGTGCCGGAAGTAAATCAGAAACAAATATGGCCTTATCCTTCCGGAACACCTGAATTTTAAAAATAATAATTTCTTGAACATATGTTCATTAATGAACATATTGTTAGAATTAAACTACAAAATTGAGAACAAATTTCAATTCTAAAGTTCACCTGCTAAAATGCCCAGATCGTCAGACTCCATTGATGTCCGGCTCATCAGTAAAGTAAGTCTGTTGTATTACCATCATGAATTAACCCAGCAGGAAATTGCCGACCGGCTCAATCTTTCCCGGCCAAAAGTTTCCAGACTCTTAAAACAGGCGCGTAAACAGGGCATCATTCAAATTTCAGTTTCCTTTCCGAATGGAAATTTTGTTGATTTGGAATCACGGCTTGAAAAAAAATTCAATCTCAAAGAAGCCCTGATTGTAGAAGCCGAGATCCCGGACAGGAGTGCAGGTGGGAGAGCATTAAAGCAACAATTGGGAACAGCCGGTGCAGAATATCTGCATCGAACCGTTTCCGAAGGTGACACAATCGGAGTTACGTGGGGAACCACCCTGCAGGCGATGATGGAGGTGATGCATCCCAAACCGACCAGGAATACAAATGTCGTACAAACTTTGGGGGGAGTGGGTCCCCCGGAGGCAAGAGCCCATGCCGTAGATATCGCCCGGCGCCTCTCCCAACTGCTTGACAGCCGGCTGACCCTTTTGCCGGCGCCGGGAATCGTGGATCACAAGGAAGCCAAACAGGTTCTGCTTTCCGATCGCCGTGTAAAAGAAGCTTTCAAACTTTTCAGCAAGATTAATACATTATATGTTGGCATCGGAGCATTAAGTACCAATCCTGTACTGGTCAGGGAGAGTCACGAGATTACCGACGAATTGTTACGTGATATTCTAAAATCCTATGCAGTGGGGGATATTGGCCTTAATTTTTTCGATGAAGCCGGGAAAAAAGCGGGAACCGTATTACATGATCTGATCATCGGAATGACGTTCGAAGAATTGAAAAATGTCGAAACGGTGGTAGGCATTGCAGGAGGTGAGGAAAAGTTCAAATCTATTCTTGGCGCCCTCAGGGGACAGTTGATTGATGTTCTGATAACCGATCACCAAACGGCCGACAGACTGCTCATGAACGAAGAACGGAATTAACCACTTTTTATGATACCTACTTAAACTCCAAATGAGTCATCCCGTGAATTTATACCCATATCGTACTCTGATGCTTTTTTTGCTGGCACTCCTTTCACCTATCTGTCTGCAAGCTCAGGATCCATCCGAATTTACGAGGGCCGATACGCTCCGCGGTTCGCTTACCCCGGAACGGGCATGGTGGAACGTTCTTTACTACGACCTTCATGTAAACGTTCAACCGGAAGATTCAACGATCAGCGGACAGAACAACATCACATTCAGAGTCGTTGATGCGCCCCGAAAGATGCAGATCGATTTACAGGAGCCGCTGGAGATCGACCGGGTGATTCAAAACGGAAAGGATCTCTCATGGAAGAGAAAAGGGGATGCCTTCTTTATCGACCTCCCGGGCAACCTGGAAACCGGCTCGGTTCAAACCGTTTCGATCCACTACTCGGGATCTCCCCGGATTGCACCCAATCCACCGTGGGACGGCGGGTTTATATGGGCGGAGGACGAAAATGTATACCCCTGGATTGCAACGGCCAACCAGGGGCTCGGGGCGAGCGTCTGGTGGCCCAACAAAGACCATCAAAGTGAAGAACCTGACAGTATGAGTATCCATATCACTGTCCCGAATTCACTGGTAAACGTGTCAAACGGCAGGCTTGTCTCCCAATCGCCCCGTCATGACGGAACCACCACCTGGTCGTGGTTTGTCAGCAGTCCGATCAATAATTACAACGTTGCCGTCAATGCCGGCAACTATGTGAATTTCAGGGATACCCTGAAGGGAGAAAAAGGAACCCTCGACCTCGACTACTGGGTTCTCGAACAGAATCTCGACCTGGCACGGGAACAGTTCAAGCAGGTCAAGCCCATGCTGCAATGCTTCGAATACTGGTTCGGGCCCTACCCTTTTTATGAAGACAGTTTCAAACTGGTAGAAACTCCGCACCTGGGAATGGAACACCAGAGTGCCATTGCTTACGGCAACAATTTTCAGAACGGTTACCTGGGAACGGATCTCTCGGGGACCGGGTGGGGCCTGCGGTTCGACTTCATCATCATCCATGAAACGGGACACGAGTGGTTCGGCAACAATCTGACAACCCAAGACATTGCAGATATGTGGGTCCATGAAGGCTTTACCAACTACTCGGAAAGCCTGTATGTGGAGTGTATGTTCGGCCGGGAAGCCGGGGCTGAATATGTGATCGGTACCCGTCAGAATATTTCCAATCAAAGCCCGGTGATCGGAACATACGGGGTGAACCAGCGGGGATCCGGCGATATGTATTCAAAAGGAGGCAACCTGTTACACACCATCCGGCAGATCTTCAACGACGATGAAAAGTGGCGCCAGACGCTTCGCGAAATGAATGAAATTTACCGGCACAGCATCGTCACCTCAAAAAAAATCGAGGCTTTCATCAATCGGCGGATTGAATATGACCTGCAACCGGTATTCGACCAATACCTCCGCCATACTGACATTCCCGTTCTGGAGTACTATATAGAAGCGGATACATTATTCTACCGCTGGTGGGCGGACGTTGAGGATTTCGATATGCCCGTAAAAGCCAGGCTAAGCGATGACGGCTATTCCATCATCCGGCCGACCACCGAAAACTGGAAATCGACATCCCTGGATCTCGAAGGCAACTCTGCCTTCGAAGTGGATCGTAACTTTTACATCCGGACACACGCCCAAAGTAAAAAAAAGGAATCAATGTGACTTGGGTCCGGCAGGACTCCCTGAACAGGGGCTGAAGTGGCAAGCCGGTAAAATCTAAAATTCAGGGTATCCCATTATTTACATCCTGGGATTTACAATATTGTTATAAATGGAACCGAATGTAAACTCCACGCCGAATCTCACCTCGTAGGAATACGAAGTAAAACGCTCGCGAAGATTCAACAGTTGCTCGGCATCGGTAATACCTCCGGCGGGGATGGATAACTGATTATTTATCCAGGCATACTCCCCTGATATATAAATAGAGAATCCTCTGTAAATCCTGAAGTTAAGTTGCATCTCAGTGTCCAGTCGGTTCTTGTTTAAATCATGAAGATAGGTAGAGCCGTTGATCTCGGTTTCAAATTCTCCCCACGGCTGCGTGAACTCAATATTAGTTCTCAGCTCTTGCTCTAATAGATATTCCGATGTTTTATCATAAATTGTTCGATCGATGTAATCGCGGTATCCACCGGAAATACCATATAAAATCGTAATCTGCCGTCTTGAAAACTCCTCATAAGGGAATATACTGTACTCCACGGCGAGGCCTCCATCCGTTAAAAGATCCAGATTGTTACGCGTAGAGTGTCGGATATCTGAAGTGATACCGACTGACCAGTGGTCGGATAAACTTTTTACAAGCAGCAAATCTGCACCGCGGCTCTCTCTTGTAAAAACACGAGTGGTATCATCGTCCCGGAAAGTCTGGCGTTCGTAGTACTGACCTGCATCAAATTCCAGCTTCATTTCATGGGTGATACGTTCTATATTCAACCCCCCCCGAAGCGAGAACTCCTTCTCCGATTCCTCACCCTCGAGATCGGTATCCGCATTGAGTTCAAAAACCCAATAATTCCACCGGTCCAGCTCGGAGGCATCCTGACGTTCCTCTTCCGGTTCATAGCTGATATTTAGGTTTTCAGCAACCGGGCGATCGGCCAGAAAAAAGTACAACCCTCGTTTGATAGATTCATTAAGGCCGATTCGCCGTTCATCCTCGGTATCAGATTCTGCAGAAAAATAGGTAATGGTTCTGCTTAAGTCAGAAAATTCATGATGACCAATAAATTGAACCTCATACTCAAGTCCGCCGCTTCCTGTCTGTTGAGTAGTGACCAATATATGGAGATCGGCCTCGTCCTTGTTTCGAACATAATTGACAAAGGTGATTTCATCCCGGATATAGGATTCATTGCAATTCCACCCCCGGCAATCCAAAAAAACATCGATGGTTTCGGCTTGATCGGGTGAGGTCTCCTGGGCCGTTAAAAGTTCGGGGACAATAAGAAATAAAAGACCACAAAGAGGATAAACGAACCTTTCAAAAAACAAATAAAATAATTTATATAGCAATTTCTAATCTTCCCAAAAGTTAAGGTTAACCTTTCCACCAACGAACCCGACAGGTATTTGCCGGAATCAAGAAACTTGACAATGTGAAGTCTAATCAATGCGCATTAAAAAAATAAATGTTTCAGTTATAAAACTTGTTAAAAAAAGTTACATGAATATTATCATAATTAACATTTGACTGGCTTTTCACATAGAAAGAAAAAAACACTTCTGTACAAAGCTTATCTGTTCCATTTTTCTATCATGATCCGGTCAAGAGACTGTCGGCTTTCGGAAGATCTTAGGAGTCTATCAGACTCCTAAAGGTAAGAATTCAGAAAGTTGAAACATCAATTGGGAAATAGTGATTCCCAATCCCAACCGTATCTGATTTCTTATGCATACCGGCAGAATCTGTTTTACTACTTTACTTCTGTTATGGATTGCTGCTGTTCCTGTGAGAGGACAAACGTGCAGTTGCGCCGGCGCCCCGTTGATCAGCTCACAAAGTTCCGGAGCTTCCTCTGCCGGCAATTTTCTTTTAGGCCTCACCTACGAACATCACGAAATTTCAAATCTCTACAATGAAGACAGGTCTCTCGATGACGAAAACGACACTCGGAATACCCGGTCGTTATTACTTGAAATCCATTATGGGATTACCAACCGCCTGTCCATTTCCGGAACATTCAGCCATGTAGGCAAGGATCGGACCACCGGCCGACAATTTTCCGGAGGCGGACAAACCGTCTCTACGAGCGGTATTGGTGACGGTGTGTTTCTGCTCAGATATATCATCCACCCGCAATCCATCTGGGAACAATATCATTTGGCAGTCGGTGCCGGCGCCAAAGTGCCTTTTGGCACAACTTCCCTGACCCGCCAGGGATTGGCATTAAACATGGACATGCAGCCGGGAACGGGGGCATGGGATGGCGTAGGATGGTCATATGCCTCTGTTTCTTTTTTACCCCATACCACCATGAATCTCTTCTGGTCCAACTCCTTCCGATATACCGGATCGGCCGAACGATTCCAAATTAACGATCGGTACAGCTTCGGTAACGAATGGGTGTCGGACCTCGGTGTTAACAATACGCTAACCGGGAATTTATCCTGGATCCTCCAGCTCAGATACCGTTCATCAAGTTCAGATAGAATCAACGATGGTATCCAGCCCAACACAGGCGGTAAGTGGTTGTATCTACAACCCAGAATTAATTATGCCTTTACGGATCTTGTTTCCATGCAGGTTGGGGGACGCATACCTCTTTATCAAAATGTAAACGGAACCCAGCCTACAAGCACGTACGCTATTTCCGGTACTCTTTTTCTGAATTTTAACAGCAACGAAAGCGTGTTTATCTATGCGAACAAAAATTAACACTTCAAAAATTTATCGAAAATGGGCTCCTCTAATTCTCGGGTTCATATTGTTACTGATGTTTACCGGTTGTGACCTATTGGGAGGAGATGACGACGACAGCTCTGCCCCCAATCAGACCGGGGGAGACTGGTTGATTCCACAAGATGAAATTTTTGACGGCGGACCGGGGCCCGATGGAATCCCGTCTATTGACAACCCGGAATTTTCACCCGTCAGTCAATCAGATTATATCATCGAAAACCGCCTGGTGGTCGGAATTAAAATCGACGATGAGATCCGGGCGTATCCCCACCAAATTCTGGATTGGCACGAAATTGTCAATGACAACATTGGCGATGAAGCGATTGCGCTGACCTATTGCCCTCTTACCGGGACCGCCATCGGGTGGGACCGCCGGGTTCAGGGAGAAGTCACGGAGTTCGGAGTTTCGGGGCTGTTGTTCAGAAACAACCTGGTTGCATTTGATCGTAACGGTGGAGACCGCTGGTCTCAAATGCAAATGCGCAGTGTGGCCGGGGAAATTGCGGGGCAAACCATCCGTACGGTAAAAATTATTGAGACTACCTGGGCTACATGGAAAGAGTTATATCCGAACTCCGAGGTATTGACTGAAAATACAGGTTTTGACCGTCCTTATCAGGGATTTCAACCTTATGGCCAGGATTACCTGGTCAACCACGACAGAATTTTATTTCCGGTTAAAAA
>JBBDNC010000216.1:0-9560 GCA_040877875.1 Balneolaceae bacterium
CTTGTCCGGTTCCACCTAACGGTGGCTCCGAACTGCGCTTTCCCCTCTCGAGAGGGGATGGTTTTCTCCGCCAGCTCACGTGGGGACAATATTGTACCTCATCAGCGACCAGAAATGTCGCGTGGGGACAATATGGGACCGGATATGTCCCCTCTTGAGAGGGGGACGGAACTTGTTCCACGAACACACCCCGGGCATAGCCAAGCCGGCTGATGCCTACTTGGCTATGCCATCCCCTCTTGAGAGGGGAAAATGTCAGCCTGTGTATAACAGGCTGACGAGGGGTGTGTTCACGGATCTATATCTGTTCCTCTTTCTCTACGTCCCGTTCCCTGCTCCCCGACTAACTGACACACTGTTCCCGAGAGCTTTTATTGCCCGGTCGAGGCCTTCATCATCGACCTGAAAATGGAACACAGCCCGGATTGTTTTCGGGCCGAAAGGTACCATCCCGACACCTTTTTCCTTAAGTCGTTTCAGTACTTCATCTACCGAGCCAATTTCGACGTTGAAGAGGACAATATTGGTTTCGACACTACCGGGATTTACTGAAAATCCGGAAACGTCAGAAATGGCCTCAGCCAAAAGCTTTGCCCGGCGATGATCATCCTCCATGAACGGCCAATGATTTTCAACTCCATAGTCGGCTGCTGCGGCTAAAAGGCCAACCTGCCTCATCCCTCCGCCCCACATTTTTCGGTATCTACGGGCTTTCGTAATGAAATCTGCAGACGACAACATCATAGACCCGACGGGCGCCCCCAAACCCTTGGAGAAACAGACTGATAGTGTATCGGATATCGTACCGAAAAATTCCGGCTCTATTCCTGTTGCGGTTATCGCATTCCAGATTCTTGCACCATCCAGGTGGACGTATAAATCATGCTGGTCTGCTATCTCTTTCAGATCCTGCAACTCCTCCCTGCTATAGCATGCCCCACCCCCCTTATTAGTTGAATTTTCCACCGCAATCATCCGGCTGCGCGGATCCCAATTATTTTTGGGACGAATGGCCGATTCAATCAATTCCGGGGTAAGCTTGCCCCTTACCCCCTGCAACGGATTAAGCTGCACGGAGGAGAGGTGTGCAGCGGCTCCTGTTTCATAATTAAACGGATGACCCGTGGCGTCAATGAGGACCTCATCTCCCGGTTCCGTAAGAACTTTGATGCAAAGTTGATTACTCATCGTACCACTCGGTACAAACAAACCGGCCTCCATGCCGAACAGTTCTGCCATTTTTCGTTCAAATTCATTGACTGTGGGATCTTCGGCAAATACATCATCTCCGACCTCGGTACACACCATCGCATCCAGCATGCCCTTTGTCGGTTTCGTAACGGTATCACTTCTCAAATCAACCATGTCTAAATAATTAAGAATGAAGAATTAAAAATTAAGATTGAAGAGACATCTATCAGGTATCTGGCTGATTGAAATAGGGTCGTCAATTTAAAACTTAGTAACACGGGAACTTAACTTCAGCCGGAATTTTGCCATTCTAAATTTCAAAAGCATTATTATTTGGCATAGATAAAAAAACCTTCTCCTGACTTGTCACCCAGTTTCCCTGCTTCTACCATTTTTACCAATAAAGGACATGGACGATATTTTGGGTCTTTAAAACCATCATACAGAACCCGGAGTATATCCAGGCAGACATCCAGTCCGATAAAGTCGGCAAGTCGCAACGGTCCCATCGGGTGGGCCATCCCAAGTTTCATCACCTGATCAATATTTTCAGCCGTTGCTACACCTTCATAGACACAAAATATCGCCTCATTAATCATCGGCATCAAAACCCGGTTGGATACAAAACCGGGATAATCATTTACCGGAACCGGAATTTTCCCCAGGTCTCTGGCGATACTTTCAACCTGCCTGCTTACTTCACTATCCGTTTCATATCCGCGAACTACCTCCACCAGTTTCATGACCGGTACCGGATTAAAAAAATGCATGCCAATGAAATTTTCCGGGTGAGTTGTGACGGCAGCCAATTTGGAAATCGATATCGAAGATGTATTGGAGGCAAGGATCGTTTGCTCCGAAACAAGGCCATCAATTTTTGAAAATAAATCTTTCTTCATTTCAAAATTCTCAGGAATAGCCTCCACCACCAGGCCCACTCCGTCTACCGCCCCGGCAAGATCCAGTGTTCCGTTTATACGGGAGAATGCAACATTCTTATCTTCATTCTCAATCTTTTTCTTTTCCACCATCCGGTCCAGATTCTTATCAATCGCATGGAGAGCCCGGTCCAATAACTCCTGTTCCCTTTCTACAAGCTGAACTTCAAAATTATACATGGCAAATACGTGGGCGATTCCATTGCCCATCGTTCCGCCGCCTATCACCGCCACTGTTTTGATCCTGTCCATAAGAAAATATATTAGATTGAAGGAAACCGGTTCTCAAGGTACTTCCATCTTCCATAGGATGAAACCGGGTTCAGCATACAGAATTATAAAGTATTTTCTTTTTTAACATCCCACAAAAGTATCTCCCTATTCAAGAACAAGAATGAGTTCATTTAATTCAATAACAAATTCACTATTTTATTAATAGTGGAGACGGTCCGGAAAGAGTTTCCACGTTACTCTGCGAATCTGAAGGAGCCGCCTTCATTTTTTTCAAACCACAATGATTACGGCCAGAATTTCCCGGATAGAAATTATTCTATCACCCTGATTGCGAATGAAACGATGAGAAAAGATCCTGACAAAAAACCTGTTTCCGATATCTTTATTTATCTATGAAAACGCTACTTCGATTTGGCCTTTTTATCCTGCTTCTGCTCATTGGATTTACCGCACTGGCCGTTTACTGGACTTTTTACAAACCTCTGCCAGATTACACGGCAACCCTTCATCTCGAAGGGCTTCAACAACCGGTCGATATACACTGGGACCCCTACGGAGTTCCTCATATCTATGCACAAAATGAACAAGACCTCTACTTTTCCGTCGGTTATGTCCATGCACAGGACCGACTGTGGCAACTCACCTTCAAACAGCTTGCTGCCGAAGGACGATTTGCAGAATTTCTGGGGGAGGATTTAATTGAGTTTGATAAATATCAGCGGACTCTTGGATTTTGGGATACTGCCCGGAAGATCGAGGAGGAGGCTCCGCCTGAGATACAACGGATTTTACAAGCCTATTCGGACGGAATCAATCGTTATGTCGAAAACAACCGGAATAACCTGCCCATTGAATTCACCCTCCTGGATATAGAACCGATCCCCTGGACGCCCACTCATTCGTATGCACTATCCAGGCTCATGGCATGGGAAATGAATGTGAGCTGGTGGAGTGAATTGGCCTTTGCCTATCTCGGTGCCACACTCCCTGAAAATGTGATGCAAGAACTCTATCCCAGCTATAGTGACATCTATCCGACTACAATGAATGATGAGCAATCGCGCCAATATGTCGAATCCCTGATGCCGATGATCGAAACAGAATTTGATCTCCGGCAAATCTATCAGAGAAAAGGAAACTCTGTAGGAAGTAATGCATGGGCAATAGATGGCAGTAGAACCTCGACAGGTTTGCCGTTGTTGGCCGGAGATCCACACATGGGCCTGGATATGCCCGGAAATTGGTATGAAGTACATCTGAATCTAAACGGTAAAAATCTATCGGGTGGAACCCTAACCGGATCGCCGGTTGTCGTGGTCGGCCAAAATGATGAAATTGCATGGTCTTTGACCAATATGATGGCAGACGATACTGACTTTTTTATTGAACAGATCGATCCGAACGACCGCAGCCGATATGTAGTGGACAGTTTGAATGGGGAAGCGATGTATCAACCCATCAACTGGCGGGATGAAATCCTACGTATTAAAGATAGCGACGATCAGCTCTACAGAATCAGAAACACCCGTCACGGACCGGTGATTTCCGATATTTATCCCAATGAATCGATTTTGGGAAACAGGTCCGTCACCATGAAATGGACAGGACACCAAGTCAGTCACGAAACCTGGGCACTTTACCAGATCAACTGGGCCGAATCATTACAGGAGTTTCAACATGCCCTGAGTCAATATGAAACACCGGGCCAAAACTTTATCTATGCAGACCTATCCGGAAATATTGCTCTTTTCAGTGCAGCCAAACTGCCTGTACGGGAGTATCATCCCTTGCTTTTTCGGAACGGCTGGGACCCTTCTTATGATTGGCACGGCTGGATCCCCTTTGAAGATATGCCCCGGACGGTTAATCCTCCCTCAGGATGGGTCGGCAATGCAAATAACAAGCTCCATACAGACAGTTATCCATACTATATCGCTACGTTTTGGGAGCCGCCGTCCCGAATCGAAAGGATTGTGGAATATATGACTGAAAACGATACCCTTGACGTTGAAATCTTCCAACAAATGCAGACTGACAATTATTCAATTCACGCACGTGAGATCACGGATATTATACTGCCGGTTCTCCGCCGCAGCAGGGAGGAATATGATTTTTCTCAAATTATTCCTTATCTGGAAAACTGGGATTTCCGTTACAGTCTGAACTCTACAGCAGCTTCCCTGATCGATGCATTTTTTATAGAGTTAAGCCGCAATACCCTGCTGGATGAACTTGGAGAAGATGCCTATCGAAATTTTATCAGGAAGGAAAATGTACCTGTCCAAACGTTGAGCCGCCTGCTACAGGAAAACAGCTTTTTATTTAATCATATTGAAACGGAAGAGACGGAAATCCGCAACGACATCATCCGCCAAAGTATGCAGGAGGCCGTACAGTGGCTGACAGATCGATTTGGAGAAGAACCGTTTCAATGGAGATGGGAAAACCTACATAGCATTACTTTTCGTCCCCCGTTGTTTGCCGAAGCCAGCCAGGATCCCGAAGCCACGGTCTTATTAAAAATGATCGTCAATAATCTAATGAGTAAAGGACCCTATTCCGTACCCGGACATAACATGACTCTGAACAAGGGACAGTATGACTGGCAGGATCCATTTGATATGATACTCGGGCCATCCATCCGCAGGATTGTCGATTTTTCATCTCTTAACAGAACTTTCAGTGTAATCCCGACAGGACAATCGGGCAACCCGATTTCAGATTTTTTTGGAGACCAGACCGAACTGTGGCTCAACGGACAATATAGATACCTGTATCAGGATAGCACATTTTTTCGGGAAGTAAGCTATAAGACCCTGCAACTTCTTCCTGAAAATTGATTCATGCACATGTTTATTTTTTACTCAAATTTATACTTCTTTTTTAAATCAAAAATGAAAATGACATTCCTTTACACCGTCTTTACCGGATTATTTCCCGCGTTGATTCTGATTTTTTCCGGATGTAAAATTTCCGAAACCTCAGCCTTGACCGACAGCCGGGAGGTATATGCCCGGGAACATCAAGGCGAAACCGGTGAAATCCCCCTGGCGGAGCCGGTTCAGGAAGAACTGGTCGAAAACGAAGATCAGGACAAAACATCGGAAATCACTGAAACAGTGATAGAGGTAGATATTGACTCATTGCTCACTCAACTGACCCTGAAAGAAAAGATCGGGCAGCTATTCAGTATTCCGGTCACCGGCACATTCCGAAACGAATATGATCAGAGATTTTTGGAGTGGAAGAGGCTGATTACCCAATATCAGATCGGCGGAATCATTTTTATGGGTGGGGATATTTATGATCAGGCAATGATGACCAACAAATTACAGGCACTCTCCCGGATCCCGCTCTGGATTTCACAGGATATGGAATACGGGGCTGCCATGCGGATCCGCGGTACAACTCGATTTACCCCTGCGATGGGAATTGCTGCAAGCGGGAAACCTCAAAATGCATATCTGAGTGGTAAAATAACGGCACGAGAAGCCAAAGCACTGGGTGTCCATCAAATTTATGCACCGGTCCTGGATGTTAATAACAATCCCGAGAACCCGGTAATCAATGTCCGTTCCTTTTCTGCCGACCCGAAGCAGGTTGCCCGATTCGGACAGGCTTTTATTCAGGGAGTTGAAAGTGAAGGAGTGATCGCCACCGCCAAACATTTTCCGGGGCACGGGGATACCAGTACTGACTCTCATCTTTCTCTTCCGGTGATTAACCATCACTATAGCAGGCTGGACTCTATGGAACTGCACCCCTTCAGGATTGCCATTGAAAACGGGATTCCCAGTATCATGAGTGCCCATATTGCTTTTCCCAATATCAGTTCTAATCCTGAAACTCCCGGGACACTGGACGAGGATATTTTGTTTCGAATCTTAAGAGATTCTCTTAATTTCAACGGACTTGTGGTCACGGACGGACTTGAAATGAGTGGAATTACCTCGAAGTATTCGCCCGGTAAAGCGGTTGTTAAGGCACTTCAGGCCGGAGCCGATGTCATGTTGATTAGTCCCGATGAAATGACGGCTATCCATGAAGTGGAACAGGCTGTAAAACGTGGGGTTTTGAGCGAAGAACGTATCGACCGGTCCGTAAGAAAAATCCTGAAACTTAAAGAAGACCATGATCTGTTCGAATCGGCTTCAGTGAATATAGAGAACCTGAGCCTTCAAATTCGAACACCGGAACATGAGGTGATCTCTGACCGGATTGCCAGAGAGTCGGTCACGATTCTTAAGAACGAACAGAATATTCTTCCGATTCGGGACCGGGATTTTCCAAAAATATTATTCATATCTGTGGCAGATGATGAGTCGGGTTCCACAGGGAGCTCATTCGCCCGGGAGTTGAGGAAATATCATACGGATGTCGGATTTCATGTTCTGGATCAGCGAAGCTCTTCGGAAGAAAAAGCCAGAATCGTCCGGGATGCCCGGAATGCGGATCTACTCATAATCGGTTCATTTGTCTATGTACGTTCACATCAACCTATACAACTTGAACCCGAGCAGGTTTCATTTCTGCGACGACTTGCGAAACTGGATAGCCCATCTGTAATGATCTCGTTCGGCAACCCCTATGTACTACAGGATCTTCCGGATACCCAGGTCCATCTCCTTGCATGGTCAGCCAACCCACAACAGGTACGAAACAGTGCTCCGGCTCTTTTTGCGGGGTCAGAAGTTTCCGGCACCCTTCCGATTGAAATTCCCGGAATGTACCGAATGGGAGACGGGCTTAAATTTCCTCATACCGGTATCAGGTTTGATCAACCTGAATCAGTCGGTATGAAAACCGATTCCCTCATGATAGTGGATGAAATCATGCAGAAGGCAATTGAAGATTCCGTCTTCCCGGGAGGAGTGGTAACCGTTGTGAAAGACGGTGTGATTACCTGGAACAAGGGATATGGGTATCACGATTATTCAAAGACACAAAGGGTTCTGGAGACAGATGTCTTCGATCTTGCTTCGGTTACAAAAATGATGTCGACCACAACGTCCATTATGAAACTGGTAGAAGAAGAAAAAATAAGGCTGACCGACCGGGTTGCGAAATATATTCCGGAATTTGACACGAACAAAAAACGTACGATAACGGTTGAACAGTTGCTGTTACACACATCCGGGCTGCCTGCCTTCAAAATCTATGTAGACAAACTAAAAACACGTGAAGAAATCCTGCATGCTATCAGAAACGAACCTCTTGAAAACCCGCCGGGTGAAAAATATGTATATAGCGACCTTGGTTTTATTCTTCTTGCAGAGATTGTCAAGGAAGTAACCGGCGAAGAAATCGATGAGTATATTCGGCGTCAGTTTTTCTATCCGATGGGTATGAACTCCGCCCACTTCAATCCCTCCCGGCTGGGAAGGTGGATGTCACGCCGAATCCCTCCCACCGAAGTGGATGAAATTTACGGCCGGGGAATTGTTCAGGGAGTCGTTCATGATGAGCGGGCATATTTTATGAATGGAGTGGCCGGTCACGCTGGATTATTTGCATCCGGTCGTGACATCGCCATCTGGGCACAAATGCTACTTAACGGTGGGATGTATGCCGGACAGCAATATCTCGACCCTGAAACCATTCATCTGTTTACCGGGCATCGATCCCCCATTAACCATCGTGGTTATGGTTTTGACAGAAAGAGTGAAGGCCTCAGCAGTGCCGGAACGCTGACAAGCCCTTTTACATTTGGTCACCTCGGATTTACCGGAACCAGTGTCTGGGTTGACCCGTTATCAAATACTGCAATTATCCTGTTGACAAACCGTACCTTCCCAAACAGAAACGCAGGACAGGATATCAGGCTCATTCGACCGGTTATATCTGATGCAGTGATGAAGAGCATCGTCAAATAAAAATATCAGCCTAAAAGCTAATGGATTGGATAGATGAATTATAATTATATAGCTATCCTTGATTATGAACATTTGGATAACGGCATTTTCCTGAATGCGTTTGCACAAGCCCTGTCTCAACAAGAAAATACCCGTGCGATTGTAATCCATGGAGACAGTGCCTACACGGATCGGCTCATTCAGACCGGGATTGTAAGGGAAGATGCAAAACTCCGTGCGATTAAAGGCCTAAACCACCGGCTGATTACCTTGCTTGCAGATCATGCAGTGGCAACAATAGGCATAAACGGGTATCAAAGAGGGCTGATTGCTGAAAAGAACGGCCAGCTTCACGTAGACACCTCCCAACTCAAACAACTGCCCCGGGAACCCTTGTTGCTTCTGTCCAATTTAATTCAAACCGATACACAAAAAAAACCACGGCCCCTGCCCCTGCCCGAATATGCCCGGCTTCTGAAATCAACCCTGGACATCGAAGATGTCTACATTTTCAACCTGGATGAAAAAAGCGAATGGATAAAGGCCGGGAATCCCGATCAAATCCTCTATGGCAACCTGGAATCGGGTTTTGCAGAACAACACATCCCGAAAGAATTCCGAAATGTACCGATTTCCTGCCATCTGACTACAGCCCGGCAATTTGCCGGTTTCCCGGATAAAACCAGAACAACTTATATCAAATCAGGGGACGATGAACAGAACAATTGGAACTAATAATCAATGAATACATTAAAA
Organism: Balneolaceae bacterium; assembly: GCA_040877875.1. Lineage (GTDB taxonomy): Bacteria > Bacteroidota > Rhodothermia > Balneolales > Balneolaceae > JBBDNC01. The sequence goes on from JBBDNC010000216.1 coordinate 8,972, forward strand.
AAGGGATATTTACTTGATTCCTCATGTGTGAATATATAGTTTCTCTATCAATATGTGCTTGCATGAGTAAAGAAACCTAAACTAACCAAAGGAGTACAAACATGAGTCGAATTGAACAAGTGAAATCCCTCGTTGATGAGTTAGAGCCTGATATGGTTAAATTTTACGAAAAAGGAAATAAGGCCGCGGGTACAAGAGCACGCAAAAGCCTGCAAGAAATAAAAAAAGTTGCTCAGGAAATCCGTCTCGAAATTCAGGAAATGAAGAATACCGGACAAGTATAAGTTTATACTGTTCTTTCTTCTTCGGTTTTATCTTAAAAAAGCCGCCTCTCATAGCGGCTTTTTTAATGTCTTTATTTTTATAAAAGAAATGGAAAAAACTTTACGCTTCTGCTTGACTTACGAAGAGAATAGGCCTTATATTTAGAGCTGTTTAATAAAGATTAGGTGGGAGCGAAATTTCGCCCCCACCTTCCACTCAGTTCCGCGGTTTTGACATATTGACCACTTTTTTATTCCTCGGTAGCTCAGCGGCAGAGCAATCGGCTGTTAACCGATGGGTCGTAGGTTCGAATCCTACCCGGGGA
>JBBDNC010000217.1:0-9379 GCA_040877875.1 Balneolaceae bacterium
GAGGTCAAAATGATCCGGCCGGACAAGCAGATTCATTGATATCCTGCCTGTGATTCAATCATTATAGAACATATATGAGCAAAATGATTTGTAGATTCCACCTAAACCATCCATGATTTTCGCATATCTATGAGTCATCAAGATTTACAAAGATCCATTCCTGACGATTCTGCAACCGGCACTGAATACCGGGTTCACCGCGCCTTTGTGACGATTCTCCTGGTGGTGATGGTCGCCGAGTTAATTTTTCTGGTCCTGGAGGCTTTATGGCTTTCTTCGTTTCTGGTGCTGATGATTATTATTGTTACCGCTTTACCGTTTTTTTTCCGGAAACATATGCCGGTCGATCTCCCGTCGGAATTTCACATGCTGGCAATCGTCTTTATATTCGCTTCTCTTTTTCTGGGTGAAATTCAGGATTTCTATTTTCGTCTGTGGTGGTGGGATATGGCTTTACATGCCACTTCCGGACTGCTGATGGGCATTCTCGGTTTTCTACTTATCTATCTGTTGAATGAAAGCAAACGGGTGGACTTGTATATGCAACCGAGGTTCGTAGCACTGTTTGCTTTCGTTTTTGCCGTTGCGATCGGTACGATCTGGGAGATTTTTGAATTTGCTATGGATCAACTCGTCGGCAGTAATATGCAAAAGCCTATGTTCGGCGATCTGTCCGGACTGACCGACACGATGTGGGATATGATTGTGAATGCACTGGGAGCCTTGTTTATCAGTCTTTTCGGTTTGGGGTATATGAAACGAAATGAAGGATTCTTTGTGAATGACTGGATTCGAAAATTCATAGAGAAGAATCCGGATCGTTTTCGGGATTGATTGGATATTACGATCACTTTTTCGCCGCTTGCAGCAGCTCCGTGCTCCAGCGTTTCATATCGTCGAGCAATACGTAAATGGTCGGCAGGATCACAAGGGTAATAACGGTTGAAAATGTGAGTCCGCCGACTATCGCCCGGGCCATCGGAAAATAGGGGGGGCCGTCTCCTCCAATTTGAGTGGTTCCCAAACACAGCGGCACCAGTCCGAGTACGGTTGTGGCAGCCGTCATCAGGATCGGCCGCATTCGATCTCTTCCACCTTGAACAATGGCATCATACCGGTTCAGGCCGGACAGGCGAAGCTGATTGATGTGGTCGATTAACACAATGCCGTTGTTGACCACAATTCCCATCAATATCAGAATACCGATCATCGCCATGAATGAGAATGTGGTACCGGTGATCATGAAGAACCAGAAGACTCCGATGATGGCAAAGAATACAGAGGTAATGATACTGGCAGGAAAGAGGATCGACTCGAATAAAGCAGCCATTACCAGATATATCAGGGCCAAAGCCAAAAGCATGTTGATCAGCATCTCATCCATCGCCTCCTGGTCTTGCTGGAAACTGCGCCCGTAACTCCACCCGTAACCGGATGGATAGTTGATTTGATCCATGACAGCAGCAATCGATTCCCTGGCCTCGTCATTGGTGATACCGTCCAGGTTGATCCGGACTCCGAGAGACGTCTGACGATTCTCGCGGACGATGCTGCGGGGGCCTTTTTGAATCTCAAAGTCAGTGATTGTTTCCAGTTGAATCTGTTCCCCGTTTTCCTGTCTCAGTACCGTCAGGCCCATTAAGTCTTGCATCGACTGACGATCCCCTCCCTCGAATGCAAGTACAACGTCTACTTCGCCTTCCTCACTGCGGACCCTCCGCAGATTCTGGCCGCGCATCGCACCGGATACCATCTGTGCAATTTGCATACTGGTCAAGTCATAGCGATGGGTACGGTCACGGTCTACCCGTACCTGGATTTCTTCACGCCCTCCTTCGGATTCGGAAATCACGTCTGCAAGTCCTTCGATGCGGGAGAGCCGTCGGACAGACTCATCTGCGAGCTGTTCCAATACTTCCGTCGATTCACCGATCAGATATATACGGACCTGTTCACTGATGTTCTGATTCTGGTATTCGAATGATGGGGTCCCCGTCGCAATGGAGGGCAGGTTTTCTTCGATGGCCTGCTTGATATCGGAGACTGATTTTTTGGATTCTTTTTCATCTTTAAGAATGATCGTAGAGGTCGCGTTATCAGGCGTATACCAGGTGTAGACGGATTCAATTTCAAATTCTTCCTGGTTTTCGTAGAGGTAATCTTCGATCTTGTCAACCGATTCCTTTACCCTTTCCAGAACGTACGCATCGTTCAGGTGATAGTGCAGGTACATCTCGCGTTCATCGATCCGGGGAAACATGTCGATCTGGACAAAACGGCCGGGAATGGCGACACTGACAATCGTCAGAATGACCAGCCCGGAGGCTGCCCACTTGTGACGCATCAGCCATCCGAGGAGACGGCAGTAAACTTCGACCATCTTGTCAATCCAGGTCTCTTTTTGTTCTTTGTCCTGTGAAAACCGGATTCTTGAGGTCAACAGCGGAATAATCGTCAGAGAGATCAGAAGGGAGGCCAACAGGGCAATAATGATGGATATGGCCACATGGTAAAGCTGTACGGCAATCATGCTTTGTTCACTGACGATATTGGGCAGGAAAACGATGATGGACGTCAGCGTTCCGGCTGTCACAGCCATCCCTACCTGTTTTACGCCAAGCAGGGAAGCAGTGGATAGGTCCTTGCCAAGATGCTGGTTCCGGTGGATATTTTCGGTCACCACCACGGCATTGTCAACCAGCATCCCGATGGCCAGCATCAGCCCCATCATGGATAAAATATTCAGCGACAACCCCAGGAAATAGAGAAACCCGAGGGTTACGATGAGGGAAAAGGGGACGGCAAGGGCAACAATCAGCGTCGTGCTGACCCTGCGCAGGAACAAATAGAGGACCAGTATGGAGAACAGGGCCCCCACGGCTCCGGCATTTAACAGATCCCAAAGGGAACTCAGGATCCCGTCAGCCTGATTGTTCATCTCGTAAAACCGGATTCCCTGCATCTCCCGAAGACTCGTTATGGCTTCGAGTTCGTCCATGACTCCCCGGGCAACTTCCACAGTATTGGCTCCGGATTCTTTGAAAATATCCAGGCCTATGGCGTATTTTCGGTCCAGGTGGCGGCCGTAATCACGTTTCGGTTCCCGGTAGGTTACATCGGCAATATCCCTGAGACGCAGATTTCCATTGCCAATGGGCAGGTTTCCTATTTCACCGGCATCGTTAAGTTCGCCGACCGGACGGACTGTGTAGCGGATGGAACCGTCCAGGATCTTGCCGGCACTCAGTGAGAAGTTGCTGTTCTGCAACTGCCGGGAGAGTTCATTGATATGGATGTTGTGAGCCACCAGGCGGTCGGCCAGAAGGTCGATCCGGATCTGTTTTTTGTCGACTCCATACAGATCGACCCTGCCTACCCCGTTGATTCGTTCCAGGCGGAGTTTCAAATTCCGGTTCAGCAGATCGAAGGCGTCCGACAGATCCCGTTCGCTGGATATACGAAGGTTGAGCAGGGGCTGATCCTGGGCTGAAAACCGGTTTACGAAATATCGCTCCAGGTCAGCCGGTAGCAGGTGACGGATGCCATCGATCTTTTCACGGATCTCCAGCGCCTTCAGGTCCATATCGGTTCCCATGGCAAACTGAATGAAAATACCGGCATTGTTTTCACCGGAATTGGAATTCATCCGCTCGAGTCCGCTGAGTGTGGCAAGAACTTCCTCGACCGGGCGAGTGATGTTTTTTTCAACTTCCTCCGGAGTCGAATCGTTGTACGGAATCTGGATAAAGGCTCCCGGGAAGGAGATATCGGGAAAAAACTCCAGCGGAAGCTGGCGTGCGGCAATCAGGCCGATTACGACAAAACTGATAAAAACCATCAGACTGGTGACGGGTCGGCGAAGTGAAAAATCAGTGATCTGCATGGGGTTCACCCGGGGTTAGTATTTTCTCCTCATCAGGAAGTCCATTTGGGCTCAATGCATAACAGAACAGGCCAAAAGAGTCTCTCTGAAAGGTTTCCGCAGGGGGATTTACTGGTTTTCGGAACGGCTGCATGGATTGCAGGAAAGATTTCAGGAAAGGAATCTTTGAAACTATGATTAAAATATTTAATACTATGCTATTCATTGGTTTATATTATTTATATAAACTAAAATTTATTAAGTATATGTGGCTCATTCGAGATCAGGTGTCGGGTACGCTTTACGGTCCAGCAAGGCATAGACGACCGGAATTACTACGAGCGTCAGAAGGGTAGAGACCAGCAACCCGCCGATGACCGTGATCGCCATCGGCGCCCGAAGTTCTGATCCGTCGCCAAAGCCGATGGCCAGGGGCAGCAATCCCAATGTAGTCGTCAGGGTGGTCATCAGGATCGGCCGGAGACGCGAGCGAGCCCCCTCGGCAATGGCCGCCATCTTTTCCATTCCCTCGGCACGCAACTGGTTGATCAGGTCGATCAGTACAATTGCATTGTTTACCACGATGCCGGCCAGTAATATCAGGCCGATAAAGACCACCACACTGATCGTGGAACCGGTAACGTAAAGGGCCAGAATCGCTCCGACACCGGCCAGGGGAATCGTAAACAGGATAATAAACGGATGGAGCAACGATTCGAACTGGGAAGCCATTACAAGATAAACCAGGAAAATAGCCAGCAGAAGTGCAAAGAGAAGGGACCGGAAAGAAGCGTTCATCTCTTCATTTTGTCCGCCGATCTGTGCATGGATCCCATAGGGTAAAACTGCATTATCCAGTATTCCGGAAATCTCCCGTGCGGCCTCATCCAGGCTGCCAAAGTTCAGGTTTGCACTGACCAGGGCAACACGCTGCTGCGCTACGCGGCGGATTTCTGCCGGACCGGTGCCGATATGAACGGTCGCAATGGCATCCAGAGATACAGGCCGGTCACTGTCCGGATTCACAATCAACTCGCCGATTTGATGTACCGACTCACGATCGGACTCCTGAACGCGAACGAGGACGTCGATCTTGCGGTCCCGCCAGGAAAAACGGGTTGCGACATCTCCTCGTAAATTACTGACCACACGCTGGGCCACATCATGAACCTGTAATCCGAGAGAGGCGGCTTTATCCCGGTCAAATTCGATACGTACCTCCGGGCTTCCCTGCTCCAGGGTGGAATTGACATCGGCAAAACGGGGAGATGCGGAAAGCCTGGCGGCAATCTGATCTCCGGCTTCTTTCAACCTCTCGAGGTCGAATCCAAAAATTTCTATTTCGACGGGAGTTTTGAATGTGAAAAGAGCCGGCCGGGAAAAGTTGTACTGCAGCCCGGGAATTTGTTCAAGCTCCAGGCGCATTTGCTGCATCACCTGTTCTTCCTGGTTTCGGCCGGACCCGTCAGGCAGCATGACACTGAGCTCGCCGCGGTTTTCACCTCCCTCATCGGGATTGGCATCCATACGAGTCCCGGTCCCAGCCACTCCATATGTGGAGGCAACTCCATCGAGCAGGAGGGAAGCTTGTTGTACCCGGCGAATGGATTGGTCGGTCTTTTCGAGCGGAGTTCCCGGAGGATAGTTGAAATCTACCCGGAATTCACCCTGCGAGAGGCTGGGAATGAGTTCTATCCCGATATGGGGGATCAGGGCTGCAGAACCGGCCAGCATCAGCAGGGCCATGAGAATCACCCATAACTTGTGACGAAGAGCCCGGTTCAGCAGGCCGGCATAAATATCCGAAATCGACTGATAGCTTTTTTCAAACAGATTGAGTAACGGGTTCAGCAGAACCAGTATCCCCCTTGAAATCCCCCGAAACACCTTAAGTAAATTTCTGAGCAAAAAGGTCGGGAGCGTTGTAAAAACAAAAAGCCTCATTCTGCGCAATCCCCGCCCCAACCTGGTTTTCGGTTCAGGGATTTTAATATCTTCTGACGGCTCTGTTGTGCGCCGGTCTCCCAGTGAAGCCATCATGGGAATCAGGGTTATCGCCACCAAAAGCGAAGCAAGCAGGGCGAATGTAACCGTCAGAGCCTGGTCCCGGAACAGTTGTCCGGCGATTCCCTCAACAAATATCAGGGGAAAGAATACGGCCACGGTTGTAAGGGTTGAGGCGACCACAGCCATCCCCACTTCCCCGGCTCCTTCCCGTGCAGCTTCTGTAATCGATTTTCCTTTTTCACGATGCCGGGCAATGTTTTCAAGAACCACGATCGAGTTGTCTACCAGCAGGCCGATTCCAAGAGCAATCCCGCCGAGCGACATGATATTCAGTGTAATGTCATTGCCGTACATCAGGTTGAAGGTGGCAATGACCGAGACGGGGATCGAAACCGATATGATGATCGTAGTCCAGAAATTTCTCAGGAACAGGTAAAGGATGATGACGGCCAGAATACCCCCGATAATCCCGGCATTCACGACTTCATTGACGGCCGACTCGATAAATTCGGACTGGTCATAGACCTTGACAAAAGCCATTTCCGGGGGGAGGAGTTCCTGTACACGGTCCATACGGGCTTTTACTGCATTCGCCGCAGCCACGGTGTTGGCATCGCCTTCTTTGTAAATGGCAATCTCTACGGCTTCCATGCCATTGAGGCGGGTAACCGCCTCACGCTCTTTGTAGGAACGGCGTATTTCGGCAAGATCCCTGAGGTAGACCGGCGACCCGTTTTGATGGGTGATGACAACGTCCTGAATCTGTTCGACCGACTCAAACTGGTTAAGAGTCCGGACCAGGTATTGCTGGGAGCCTTCTTCAAGGCGTCCACCCGAGAGATTGACATTCTCGGCATTGAGGATTGAGGTGATCCGCTCAATGGGAATCCCAAGATGGGACATACGCTGTTGATCTGCCAGGATCTGTATTTCTTCCTCCAGTCCGCCGCTGATTTTAACCGATGCGACACCCGGTGCGGATTCGAGTTCTTTTTTCAGGATTTCATCCCCAAATATCCGGAGACTTTTCAACTCGTCGATATTAAAGGAAGCTGAGATACCTTTCTGAGGCCGGTTGTTTATTTCGTCAGACGTTTCGGCGTCTTGTGCAGAGACAGGGAGGACTTCCCCGTCGGCATTTCCGCCATCGGCAAGGTTCCTCCTGTCTTGTTCACCTGTTCGAATGTGAAGAGCATATCTCATGATCGGTTCCAGAGACGGGTCGAATCGAAGGATCACAGGACGTGAAGCTTCAAGGGGCAGTTGCAGGGCATCCAGCTTCTCCCGTACGTCGAGGATCGCATAGTCCATGTTGGCTCCCCAGTTGAATTCGATCATCACATCCGACTGGCTTGTGCGGGAAACCGAGCGTACCTGCTGAACATTTTTGATCACCCCGAGGGCCTCTTCAACCGGCTTGCTGACAAGGTTCTCGATCTCCGCCGGCGCAGCACCGGGATATTCGGTCCGGACCGTCAGGCTTGGGTAGCTGAGTTCGGGAAGCAGGTTTACTTTCAGCCGGCTTAAAGAAACCATGCCGAAAAGAAGGATTCCAATGGTAAACATGGCGATGGTTACCCTGCGCCGTGTGGAAAGATCAATGATTTTCATAACTCGGGTAGATAGGCTGGTTCAGTGAAAGTGTGTGTTTCAGTTTCCGGACGACGGAAAAATCATTTCTACAAGAGAACTGTCACGCAGGCTGTTCTGCCCGATGGTTACGACCAGGTCGCCTTCATTCGTCCCTTCCAGCACTTCGACATTGCGTCCGTTTGCATACCCGGTTTGAATGGCCTGTTTATAAGCGATGCTGTCCCGTACCACGAAGACCGACTGGTTAACGTCTTCCGAAATCACCGCTTCTTTCGGCAGCAGAAGGACGTTGTGGCGGGTGTCATACACCAGGCGAATTCTGGAGAACATACCTGGCTTTAACTGGCCGCTGGGATCGCGGACGGTGACGGTGACCCGGAACGTTCCGGTTTGTGCATTCACGACCGGGCTGATACGTGCAACGCTTCCCTGGAATTCGCGGCCGGGGTGAGCGTCTGCCTGAAGAAGAACTTGCTGGCCGACACTCATCTTGCTCATCTCATGTTCGGGAACATGCAGGATGGCCAGGAGTGGGTCAAAATTTGAAATATGAAAAAGTTGTTCGTTGGTATTTACCAGGTTTCCGTTTTTTACAAGCCGCTCCGTTACAATACCCGAAATAGGGGAGCGAATGGACGATCGTTCCAGGTTCAGCCTGGCCAGTTCATAGCTGGCTTTTTGGGACTCATATTCGAATCGTGAATTGTCGTACGCCTCGGCGCTGATCAGGTTCCGCTCGAAAAGGTCGCTGTTTCGCAGAAAATCATTATACAAACGGTCCATTGTGGCTTTTGTTCGATTGACTTCAATTTGCAATTGTTCTTCTTCCAGTTGGGCCAGGATTTGTCCCGCCTCCACCTCATCTCCCTCTTCCACATAGATTTGTCGGATGATTCCCCGTACGTTGGTGATGGCATGAGCTTCTTCTTCCGCTTCAAGGGTAGCCGTACCGGTATAGAAAGCCGAAACATCGCCTCTGGTTACCTCCCTGACTTCAACGGGAATGGCACGGTTGGATTCCTGGTCTTCATTGGGTTGGGATTGTGATTCGCTTGAACAGTTGTTCAGGAATACCAGGCCGAATAAGAGTAACAGGATGAGTGTCCGGTCAATCAAACTCTTGCGGGTGACGGGCGGCCGGCGGATTCCCACATCGGAGCGTGGATAGGATACCTGGAGAGGTTTGAAACGCTGCATAGAACGGTTGTTAAGTTCATATTTAGATGTAATTATCCCATTATTACGGAGGAAAATTCAATTAGTTACATTCTCCGGTCCGGAGGTTTGAAAATTTTAAAAAGAATCCGGGAACGGGAAGATATTAACAGAACTGTCTGTTTTTTCAATATTTATATTGTTTTTATTTATTGCTTCTATTACTCTTAAGAGTCATTCGTGTCCGTTTCTTCCAAAATTTATGAGAAGCAGGAAAGATCTCGAAATATTTTCAGCTCCATACATGATTTATGTGGACTCTGAATACATGAATGCATAAAGTTCCATTGGAGCGAGCCGTAAGAAACTCCCTGTTTTCAATTAAACCGACCCTAACCCCATGAAATCGAATACATCCCTTCAGTCGTTGATCTCATTTTTCTCCGCCTCTGTTAATTTTTTGTGGAACCGATGTTTTGAAAACCGTCGAAGAATTGCAATTCCCGAATCCCCGGGGCTGGTTGTCCCGGTACTTTTATTCGCAGGACTCATGGCTTGTACAACTCCCGAAGTAGAACCCGTTCAGATTGGAGAAAATGATCTCGGTGGAGTGGTGGCGGGGGCCGACGGACCCGAGGCCGGGGTTTGGGTCATCGCTGAAACAACGGATTTGCCTACACGTTTTGCTAAAATTGTCGTGACAGATGATCACGGGAGATATCTGATCCCGGATCTTCCCGATGCGAATTACCAGGTGTGGGT
>JBBDNC010000218.1:0-9373 GCA_040877875.1 Balneolaceae bacterium
GAGCCGGGGTCCTTCAAATTTTTCCCCCTCATAACTACTCTTAAAGCTAAATGTAGTTCAACCGGCTCAGTGTTTCGTTCCTGCATTCCTCAAACTAAATCGGATATCGATGAAACTCATCCAAAATAAGCCGTTTCAGTTGGCAATCAATTGAATTTTGAATGATCAATCAATCTCTTATAGGTATGAACCAGCTTGGTTTGGGAGGCCCCGGCAAAGTACATGAGAAAAACTATCAGATTCGCAATGTTGACGGTTAGGTATCCGTTTTTCTTGTATTTTCGTGCCGAAACCGTAACGTTTTTCGGGATGATCTTGAATCGACCATGTTCCTGGATACGTTCAATCAAATCAAAATCTTCCATTATTCTATAATGGTCTTTGTATCCTCCCAGTTCCTCGAATAAGGAACGGGTAACAAACAGGGTTTGGTCTCCCCCCCGGCACATCAGCCGGTCAAAACGAGTACAGAAGGCGTTGATTTTAAGCAAAGGGTGGCTTGAATCAAATATGAAACGGTAACATCCTGCATTATAACCTTCCTCGAGAGCTTTCAGGATATCTTTGGGAAAGGATGAAGGAGGAGTCGCATCCGCATGTACAAAGTAGAGAATTTGGCCGGTTGAATGTCTGACGCCTGAATTCATCTGAGCAGCCCGGCCTTTTTTTTCAGACAAGATAATTTTTGTCTCTGACTCTCTGATCTTGTTAACCGTTTGATCCGTGCTTTGGCCGTCGACTACGATTAGTTCAAGATCGTAACCGGTCCCACACTGTTTGAGGTAACTCACCAAACGCTGGATCCTCTCTTCCTCATTGTAAGTAGGAATAATGACACTGATTTTCATTCCTTACTTCCCTCTTTATTTTCAGGAACCCAAGTTCATTTTCAACAGCAGGCCGCCGACGAAGAATTCGGATCGGTTGAACTTCCGGATTCCGCCGGTTTACAGTCAAAAGGACCGTAATGGACCGAGCGATCTCCTTCGACCTCGAAGTGCTCGCCAAACCTTGTCTCTTCCACCATGGCAGCTGTATTTCCACAGACCAACATCGGCTTGCCGGTGATGAAGGTATGATGATCATCCAACACGAACCGGTGAGGGGCGTGTTCGAGGGTCCCTTTATAAGTGGCTGCCTGGCCGTAATCTTCACAGATATCTTCCAGCTTATCCAATTTAAAAGCCCGGACAGTTACGGAACTGAAATTGATCATGCCGGCCTTCTCTTCAATTTCTTCGTTTTCAAGTTCAATAGCGGAGCGGCTGACCACCCGGTAGTCCGGACAGCCTATTTCACGTAACAGGCGCCTGAAATCTTCGATATAGAGAGCGCCCCCCAAACATTCTCCATAAAGTACCGGATCGTTCTGTAAATACTCCGGGATTCTGCGGTCGGCAAAGACATCGGAAAAATAGAGCTCCCCGCCCGGCTTCAATACCCGGAATATTTCAGAGAAGGCTTGTCGTTTATCGGGAGAAAGATTCAGGACACAGTTGGAGATAACCACATCAACTGAATTATCTTCAATCCCGGCCGATGCCAGGTCTTCGATATAACCCGTACGAAAGTCGACATTGGATCGGTCGAATCCGAAATTTTTCATCTGGCGGGAAGTAAGCCTGCGACCTACCTCCAGTTGTTCGTCGGTCATATCCACTCCGATGACCTCTCCTTCCGGCCCGGCCAGCTTTGAAGCGAGAAAAACATCGCGTCCGGTTCCGCATCCCAGGTCGAGTACGGTACAGCCTTCCAGTTGGAGGGGAATGGGGGATCCGCACCCGTAAAACCGGCTGGTGATCTCCTCGTCGATCTGTTTCAGGATCTTCTTCTTGTAAGCCGGAAGAGACTCCGTCGTACAACAGGCATTCGTTTGAAGATCCTGGCTTCCGTTCAGGATTCGTCCGTAGTACTCTTTTACTTCGTCGAATTTCGTTGAGCTTAAGGCAGTCATAGAAGATTTTTTTTGAATGTTTAAACACAGGATTTGGTATATACAGGCTCAGGATGCGGTTTGCCCTCCGCAACTGCTTCCGGCTCCCGCGGTACAACCGTAACAGTGCTGGTTGACCACAATTTCGCGGGCATTCAGTTTTTCTTCATTCCAGTCACGGATGTGGTCGGGGGACCCGTGATTGGTTTTGATCTCAAGCATCTGATTGAAATCGCAGTCGTATAACGTCCCGTCCCAGCCGATGGAAATGGTGTCCCTACACATCACCCCTTCAGCAGCCGCGGGGTTAAAAGAGGTGATCAGCTTTTCCATATATTCCTCAAAGTTTCCGCTTTCCAGCAGAAAATTTAAAAACCGGCTGATGGGAAGATTCGTTATGGTGTATAAATTATTGAAAACAATCCCGTGATCTCTTTTTAATGCTTTTTTAAAATCTTTTTCCAGAGTTTCTTGTGAAGATGGAAGAAATGCTCCTACCGGATTATATACCAAGTTCAACTCGAGTCCGGTATCTTCCTTGCCGTATCCCAAATCATTCAGGATTTTCAGCACTTTTACAGACTTGTCATACGTTCCCTCTCCCCGTTGATTGTCCGTACGTCTTTTGTTATAAAATGGCAGGGAACAGGTAATTTCCGCGTTCCGTTCTGCCAGAAATTCCGGCAGGTCTTCGAATTTCCGGGTATCAAGGATCGTCAGGTTCGATCGCACGATGATATGTTTGTCAAGTTTGGAAACTTCATCCACAAACCATCGGAAATGCGGGTTCATTTCCGGGGCTCCACCGGTCAGGTCGACCGTCTCGATGTCACTTCTTTTTAGTGCATCCAGGCAGTATTCGAGAGTTTCTTTGCTCATGACCTCCTGACGGTCCGGCCCGGCATCGACGTGACAGTGTTTACACGTCATATTACACATGTAGCCCAAATTGATCTGAAAGATCTCTATACCTGTAGGTTTTAACGGAAACAGATCGATCTCATCAAGCTTTTCCTCAAACTTTGTCAGCAACTGGATTTTATCGTTGTGATTGTTAAGGATGTCGAGTTGATAGGAAGGATCGGCCAGTATATTGGATTGAGCTAAAAGTGACTTCATTGGCGATAAATTCTTCTTTATTGGTTTATTATCGAAATTTCTCTTGCGATGGCCATCTTAATCAAGTTGTACCTGTAAAACAGATGGATGCCGCTGGAAATAAGTTTGATTGGTTTGGAATGCATTGTGGGTAAACTTCAGGTTTCAAACTGCTAATATATAAAGCAGATGAAATATCATCGAGAGATCTTACTTTTCGGCCTGCTTGATTTGATATAACCGTTTTAAAGATTCTGGTAATTTCCAAGTTCCAGGGTCCAGTCGTATTCTTTGTAGTCAACATCCGGATCTGCATTTTCTGGGATAAGGTCATATTCCTTTAACATTGCAATGGCACCTCCCACTCCTCCGAAATCTCCTCGAAACCAGTTGATCAACCGGGTTACTTCTATCCGGTCCTCTTCGGGATAATAGTCGGTTGTCCCGGCAAGATACTGACGGGTGGTTAATTCAAGTTGCTCCTCTACCCGGTCCGGATCGAAAACGGCGATGTAAGGACAGCTTGCCGCTCCACAATTCAGGGCGAAATGAATTCGTGGATCCATCTCTTTCCACCAGAACTTTTTAATGAAATCATCCACGAACCACTGGTTCAGGTATCCCATGGAAATTTTGATTTTAGAGCGTCGCATGATGCCGTGTTCGATATCATCAAAACTGAGTTCTTTACCGGCTATAAGGACTTGCGGTGACGAGAAAAAATTATAACCGAACAGGCTGTTCCGGCTCTCAAACAGTTCCGGTTCTTCCTGAAGGATGATTTGTATATAAGCGTTATAAATATTCAGCCAGAAGGCCTTGCTTTTCCCTTCTGTATCCAGGTCCCTCCGGAGTGCCTCCGGAGAAACATTTGCCAGTTTTTCAGTAATCGCTTGATAAGGTTCACCGTCTCTTACAGCTTCAACGAGCTTCATCGACAGATGGGCGTAGGATTCGATTTCCTGCTGGATTGAGTTCACTTCGGCAGGCTCAAAAGGCTGGTCCGTTACTGCGTACGGTTCCTGGTGTCGGATCATCATGAAGATCAGGATGACCGGCAATCGTATTAATTGTTGATTGAATGTATATTTCCCATTCATATATAACAGATAATAATTGTGAACATAAACGGTTAATTTCACTGATGCCATTAGGGTCCGTAGTCTTACATCTGATTCTGCAAATACAGAGGCAAGATCGGTATATAAATAATTTATTCAACAACCTTCTACAGTAATGACTAAACAACTCACGTTTTATATTCTTCTTTTTTTATTGATTGGCTGTTCTCAATCTGATCCGTCGAATCAACCGGATTCGACTGTGCCGGATAGCCGTTATCAAACCCGGCCCCTGTTAATCGGTGAATCTGTGCCGGTTCCTGCCGTATTTGTTACGGATCCGTCTGGATCGATTTTGTTTAAATATGTGAATCCTGATTACAAAGAGCGAATCAACGGGGAAATCCTGCTCGCAGCTCTCCGGTCATTTGCGGAATAAAAAGTAATATTTCGGGTTGAAAGCTCATCAGTTTAATTGCAAGCTGGGCAATAATAAATAACACCAGGAATAAAAAACGTATTCTGTGGATTTGATTATCCTTTTTGAAAGATATAGGATTTCGACCCTTTATATATTAAATCAACCGAGAACCATGATTAAACCTTCACTCAACTTTTTTGCTTCAAGTATTTTTGTCACGTTAATTCTGGGATTTATATTTACAATGGATCTTGAAGACCGAATCGTATTGGATCCGGAGGAGATGGATCAGTTTGTAATCGATCCGGCTGATTTCGACCCTGACGACGATCAAGCCAGAATTCACCGACATGAACCGTTCGGACGCAAAAATGAAGCGGTTTATGAGAGGGATGAAAAAGAAGACGGTTCTCCTGTGATTACGGCCACGAGTCAGAATGCCATTTCAAGTTTGACCACCCCGATGACGGGAGATCCCCATGAATTTCAATGGCTGGAGTGGGAGTGGAAGATTGGTTCTGTTCTTGAAAAAGGAAATCTGAGAGAAAAGGACGGGGATGATTATGTTGCAAGAGTCTATGTGACATTCGATTATGATCCGTCTAACCTTGGTTTGGGAGACAGAATCAAATATCGTTTTTTCAAAACCTTTACTTCATTTGAAATTCCGCTCCGATCGTTGAACTATATCTGGGCAAACAAAGCTGATGTCGGTACGATCGCCGAGAGTCCGTTTACCGATTGGGTTCGGTACATCGCCGTACAATCCGGTAATGAGCGGGCAGGCGAGTGGCAAACGGAGAGACGCAATATTCTGGAAGATTACAGGGAAGTATTCGGGGAAGAGCCGCCACCGATCAGTGGTATTACGATTATGACGGATTCCGATAATACCGGAGAATCAACAAAGGCCTGGTTTGGCAAGATCACTATTTCAAAAAACTGATGTTTATTTGAGCCATTATGAATCCGAAGAATCAAAAAGAGCTTCGCGAAAAGTTTTGGGTGGCTGGTGTTCCGACAATCGTATTTCCGGATGAAAACGGAAAAGAAGTCAAGGGCACTCGTGGTGCTAATGCGTTTCTCTGAGATTACAAAAAATTATTCAACCTTCTCTATCGGTTTGATGCAGAACACACGTTATCTTATCCTTTAACGTAACTCTTTGCCCGTTTCACTTTCTCCTTCCAACGCGCCCAGGATGGGACATTCGCCTTTCGGCCCGTCTCCGGCACAGGAGTCAATCAATTCCAGAAGGGTCTTTTTGATGCGCTGCAGATCTTCAATCTTTTCGGTGACATTCCGGTACTTTTCCTGGGCTTCGCTCTTGATCTCCGAGCAGGTCGTGTCTTCATCCATTCGCAGCTCCAGCAATTCTTTGATTTCGCTAAGCGTAAATCCAAGCTCCTGCGCCCGTTTGATAAATCGGATTTGATCGATATGTCGCTGTGTAAAAATACGATAGCCGGACCGGCGACGGTCGGGTTCGGGAATCAACTCCCGTTTTTCATAGTATCGCACTGTTTCTTTATTGACATTCGCACGGCTGGCCACTTCCCCGATTTTAAAAGTGACGGATCCATCATATTTTTCTTCCATGTTTTCTCTCATCATGTTGGTATTTGTTTGAGTGAAAGAGGCTTAAGTTTTAGATTTAACAACGGTCTGTACCCATAGTTTAGTCCCGGTTTCGTCGCTCGTTTTCGCTTTTCCAGTCACCGTTAGAGAGCCTTTTGTTTTTGAAATATTATCCAGCATACGTTGATTTTCGGCCTCCAATAAGAACTGTTCTCCCGCTCTGGTTTCCAAAACAAGATTACCTGATTGATTCTTGATCACCGTTCCAGTTATGGTAATAGTTGCTTCCTTGGCTTTAAACCCACCTTCTCCCACGGCTTTACGAATATGATGAAGTGTTAGCTGGTTATCTTTCTTCAGGTTTGACGTAAACAGGGCAAAGAAGCTGGAGGCTTTCTGCTTCCAGCTTTGATTTTTGGTTTTGGTCGCTTGGGTTGAGACCATTATAAACAACGGGTTTATATTCTATCAGACAATATAAGGCCTGTACCATACCCCAGAGTCAAACAGAAATTTAGGCATTCACAGATTCATTCTGACGCTCAGGGTGGTAATGTAGTCCGTTTCCAAGGCACTGCCGTTCAGATCCTGTACGGCTGGCAGCTGGATCGCGGCCTCAAAAACAAACTTCTGGGTGATATATTGCAGGCCCGGATCCACAAACCAGATCGTACCTCTGGAGTTATCATCGGTAAGTCCATTAACGGTATTTTTACCCTGCAAGATCAGGTTGGATTCCAGATCGAGATAGAAGAACCCAGGTGTACCCGGACCAATCTTACGGGGGAACAGGCGGTATTTGATGACCCCGTCCAGGCGGTATTCATTCCCGAACTCAAAATTATCGGCTTCGGTGTTGATCTGATATGAGGTAGCAACATCAAAAAACCATTCTCGTGTTTGGTAGGTAAGTACGATTCCGCCAAACGGGTCCCACGAACCCGAACCCCGTTGCAATGGCCGGGGGAGGCTTCCAAATGCATCCCGCTGATCGTCCCGCCCGGTTGGCAGTTCCACGCCGGCCAACGATGAGATGCTAAGAATACTTCCATCTGTTGAAGAGCGGTACAGATCATACCGGCCAAACAGGCGGGCATCCCCTATTCCAATATCGGTCCCTCTTTTGATACGCTGCTGCTGAGAGGTGGTCAGGGCCATACTCTTGTTAAGCAGGGGAACAACACCAAAAACAGAGAACCGTGAAGTTATACCGTAAACTCCTACTACCGGAAACGCCTGTACCAGCAGCTCGCGGTCGGCCCCGGTCGGATCGCCGGTAGCACGAATAATTTTGAGCTGGGCCCGAAATATTCCCTTGTCCTTGCCAACCGGAAGGGCATTATTGGTGGTAATCTGCGCAGCAGCTTCAGTAAGTAGTCCTGCAAAAAGGATCAGAAATGTCAGTCCAACAAGTTGAAATAAATGTTTGAGGAATACTTTCATAATAATTCTCCTGGGTTATCTTTAATGAATACTATCTTAATGGAGCAAGTAATGAAACCAGGGTACATCATTGGGACGTAGTGTGGAACCAGTGAATGTTTCAAACCATTCGCGAAAGCCCAGTACGCCGCCCAGCCAATCAAGTCCCCACCACCAGGCGGTGGCGGCGAGTGCACCGACCAGAATAGCGATGACCAGCCAAAGGATTATTCTGTATGCCAGTTTCCTGCCGAACAGATCGAAATACCGGTGGATAGAATAGGGCATGAGAATGGGTCCCAGATAGAAGGCAGAAATACCTGCATAGGTCAGAAAAAGCCCTTTCCAAAGCCCCGCAGCAACCAGAACGTTGCCGACCAGCGGTGCGCCCAGTACATAAGCAAAGGTCAGTCCCAAAACAGCATTGCCGATCTGAGACAAGGCACCCCGTGAGTCCCAAAAGGAAAATGCGGCATCTGAAAACCCAGCGCCAGGAAAAAGCCGAGACCCAAAAAGCCATAGAGCAACGGGGCCCAGAGGGAGTAAAGCTGTCCCTTTATCGAGGTCCAGATACGCTGCTTCCCAGAGCCTTCTTCTTGGGTAAAGAGCAGAGCCCTATCCTCGGAGTTGAACGACTCACGGGCCCGTGTCCGTGCTTTTTTCCAAAGATCATCGGGCATGCGATTAACGCCCCAGGCCAGCATCAAAATACCGGCCCCGCCTGCAACCAGTTGCCCCAAGGCAAGCTGTACGCCGATAAGTTCCATGATAAATATCAGTATGAAAATGCAAATAGATTGGGCCGAAAACAGGTAGGCCAGAACCCCTGCCCTTGAAACTCCTTCCGCGAGCAGTTCTTTCGCCTGGGCAAAAATACGCCTGCGGCTGGGCGCGCTGGCAAAGCCCAGCTTCATGGCCTTCCAGACCGTGGACCTCCCTTCGTCGGGATGATCCAGCAGATCTCTTCGGAGCCCGTCAATCCAATAGGCTTCACTCAGTCCCGTAAGGAGGAGCCCCAGCGCAAAGACGGCACCAAACCCTATCAGGACCCAAAATACCATAAAGCCTGACCACCAAAGCATGTTTTTTATAAAAGGAGGCAGCAGGTCTGTAGCTGACCCTTCGGATTCAGAAGAGGACGCTTGAACGGCCTTTGCTGCAGGCGCGTCCATGGTAGAATGCGTTATTTCTACCTTAGAATAACTTTGTGGTGAAGCATTAGCCCCGTAAGCATCCGCAGGCATCGATACGAACAGGAGAAACACCAGGACTAATGCGGAAAATAGATCAGCTGGCTTTTTGGGAAGTTGAAACAGCATAGAAATTTTTTCTTAGTCGGAAGTTTCGGTTTCCTTTGGCTTTGCTGCTTTGTTATGATATTCAATACTACGCACCTCATAGCCGGCCTCATCAATCACTTTTTTAATCTTCGTTTCAGAAAGCGTAAGGCCATCTTTCAGCTTGAGATCGGCGGTTCCATTGCCAATACTGACATAAACCGCCTCCACTTCTTCTATTCTTTCAAGCTTTTTGGTTACCCCATAAGCACAGAAGGGACATACCATGCCATCCACACCTACGGTGATATCGGGATTATCGATTTTTTTCTGGGCAAAAGCCTGTTGTGGCGCAGAAAGCGCAAACAGCAGGCCTAAAACAACGGGCATAAGTATAGTTATTCGTTTCATAATGCTATCCTCTTCAGCGGATGTTGATTAAAAAGAGTTAAAATTTGACTGTTTCTATATCTTGTAACGTCTTAAAAACAATATAAGGCCTGTACCATACCCCAGAGTCAAATGGTTTTTTTACCGGTGCCCGCCGGGCCAGACCAGCACGGGCATATTCACGATAATGCCG
>JBBDNC010000219.1:0-9191 GCA_040877875.1 Balneolaceae bacterium
CCGAACTGTGCCAGGTGATCCATAAAAAATTGTGTATCCCAAAGTTCAAAACCATTTTTTTCCAATATCCAATGGGTATAATACAAGGCAATTTTATCGGCTTCCTTTGCACTTTTGAACATCGATTCTCCAAAAAATGCCGCTCCGACAGAAACCCCGTACTGTCCGCCGACCATCGATCCCGATGCATCAAAAATTTCAATTGAATGAGCATACCCCTGATGATGTAAAACTTCATAAGAATCTATCAGCAGCTCTGAAATCCAGGTACTGTCACGGCCGGCACAATGTTCCATCACTTCACGGAAGGACGTGTTCGCCCTGGCGGTATAGCGTCCCTGACGTATCAATCGATGTACATTTGAAGAAACGTGAAATCGGTCGATCGGAATGATTCCCCTTTTTCTTGCTGTATACCACTCGAAAGATTCATCGTTCCTGCTTTCACTCATCGGGAAATAACCCCGTTTGTACGCCTGGATGAGTAGTTCCGGGGGTATAATCCGACTCGGATTGTATTTCATTTCAAACCTTAAAAATCTTCATTATTCGAATGGTAAGCCAAACCCGGTGAACGCGATTTATATCAGACCCCATTTTTCACTACTTCATAAATCATATAGGGAGGGATATTCAAGATCTCAAACTCCGTATCCAGATTTCCGAACACCTCGAGTACCGGCTTCTTCAAATGACCACTGGTTTGATAGGCAAGAAATTTTCCGCCTTCTTTTAAAATAGATTTAGTGGCCTCAAGGACCTGAATTTTTCTGTCCTGTTTTAGAAAAGAAAACGGAATTCCCGAGAGTACATAATCGACATTCCCAATATCTCCCTGGTCAAGCGTATCCATCACATTCCCGGCCAGAATATTGTGTACTTCCGCACGCGGATCATTCAGTGTTTCCTTCAAATGCTTGACAAAATCCTGATTTGCCTCGATCATAACCAGACGGGAATCAGGGGTCATTCGTTCCAGCAGAAATCTGGAAAATACGCCATCACCCGGGCCGTATTCCACGATCAGTAGATCCCTGGAAAAATCAATGTGATTACACACTTTTTTTACACATCGGGTTGAGGTAGGGGTAACTGAAGCTACGTCACGATCTTTAATAAAGTTCTTAATAAATTTAAGGGTACTCATAATATATTTTAGAGTTCTTTTTCCAGTTTTGCTATCTGGTCCCGGATGCGGGCAGCTTCTTCAAACTCCATATTTTTAGCTGCCTGCAGCATGGATTCGCGCAGATATTCGATAAAATTTTCTTTGTTTTCAAATGTAACTTCTTTCATCGCAGGGTTGGGCCGGTACTTCACCCCGTCCTCTGCTACTTTTACCACCTCGAGGGTTTCCTCTTCTTCTGTGCCCTCATCCAGGTCAAACCCTTTGGTGGAGATCAGCGTCGGGTCGACCAGCGGTTTTAATTCTTTTTCAATTGTCTTGGGAGTAATACCGTGTTTCTCGTTGTATTCCTTTTGAATTTTACGGCGTCGGTTCGTTTCATCCACCACCTTTTTAATACTTTTAGTCATTTTGTCAGCATATAAAATAGCAATACCGCCGATATTCCGTGCTGCACGTCCGACGATCTGGAAGAGCGAAGTTTCTGATCGCAAAAATCCTTCTTTATCCGCATCCAGGATAGCAACCAAACTTAACTCGGGGATATCAATGCCTTCACGCAGCAGGTTAATCCCAACAAGAACATTGAAATCGCCCCGCCTGAATTTATAGAGTACTTCTATCCGTTGCAAGGCGTCCAGTTCACTGTGCATATAAGCTGCACGAATTCCCATATCCTTCAGGTATTGACTGAGTTCTTCACTTAACCGTTTTGTGAGTGTGATTACCAACACACGTTCATTTTTTTCCGTCCGTTGCCGGATCTCCTCCATAAGGTCATCCACCTGATTGCCAAGTGGACGCACCTCAATTTTCGGCTCCATCAAACCGGTCGGACGAATAATCTGTTCTACGTAAACTCCATCCGATTGTTCAAGTTCATAATCACTGGGAGTTGCACTTACAAAAATGCACTGATTGATCATAGATTCCCATTCCTGAAAAGTTAACGGGCGGTTATCCATGGCCGAAGGGAGTCTGAAACCATGTTCAACGAGCTCAATTTTCCGAGACCGGTCTCCGCCATACATCGCGCCGATTTGAGGTACGGTTTGATGACTTTCATCCACTACCAGCAAAAAATCATCCGGAAAATAATCAATCAGACAGTAAGGTCGCTCTCCCTGTTTTCTTCTGCTCAGATAGCGTGAATAATTTTCAATACCTGAACAGTAGCCGATCTCCTGCATCATTTCAATATCAAACAGAGTACGCTGTTCCAGTCTTTGGGCTTCCATAAACTTTTCTTCACTCTTGAGAACCTCCACCCGTTCGTGCATTTCCTCCCGGATTTGTCCAACAGCTTCCTCAAGCCTTCCTTTTGTCGTTACATAATGAGAGGCCGGATAGATTTTAAATTCCCGGACCGTTTCAATAATGTTCCCGGTCTCCACATCGAATATCTCCAGATTTTCAATTTCATCCCCCCAAAAAGCGATGCGCAAGCCCTCATCCGTATACGCCGGAAACAAATCAACCACATCACCGCGCACCCGGAAAGTCCCCCGATGGAAATCATGATCATCCCGTCGATAATGTAAATCCACCAAATCATACAGAAGTTTATTACGCGGAATATCCATTCCGATTTCAAGATGGATGATCAGTTTTTCATACTCAGAGGGAGATCCGATCCCATAAATACAACTTACGGATGATACAATGATGACATCCCGTCGGCCGGAAAGCAGGGAACTGGTTGCCCTCAGGCGCAGGCGCTGGATCTCATCATTAATAGATAGATCTTTCTCAATGTATTTATCTTGTGTGGAAAGGTAGGCTTCCGGCTGATAATAGTCATAATATGAAATAAAGAACTCAACCCGGTTTTCAGGGAAAAAATCACTGAGTTCCCGGTACAACTGAGCTGCCAGGGTTTTGTTGTGGCTCATAACGAGGGTAGGCTTCTGGACATTCTCCATGACCCCGGCTACGGTTCGGGTTTTTCCCGAACCGGTTATACCTAAAAGTGTTTGAAATTTATCACCCTGTTCAATGCCTTCGGTGAGTTCCTTAATTGCATTGGGTTGATCACCGGCGGGAGCCCAGGGGGAATGGAGTATTAATTCAGACATAGATTATAAAATACAGAGCTTTTCAACCTATTCTAAACCTATTTTCACAGCAAAACATTCAGAGTAAATGCTTGCCCGGGTTCTGCCAACGACAGGAGGAGAAAATCTGAGTACTCTCTTGCGATTACATGTTTCTGACTTTAGGAACGTCCAGCCGGCCGAAATCGATCAGAGAGAACCCGCGAACCCTGAATCGGGTTCACCTTCCCATTTAAAATACCCGTGAGTAAATGATTACCAGCCCCTTCCTGCAGAGTACAACAGGAACAGTGGGGTGGAAACGAAATGCAGTTAAAACAAAGTGGTTTGGTCACTTCTTTTCTTTTGTGAGCCGGTCAGCAAATCTCCGTGTATATCACTGATTCCACTCAACATTTCAACGGTAAACCGTTTTTCATAGATACGCCTGCAGATTCCCTGTAAAGCTTTTTCACCTCTTGGAGTTACAAGCAGAAAGCCTTGTTCGTCTTCATTCAAAAACCCGAACTGTTTCAGATCGTTAACGATTAAATAGGCCAGTTTGGGGATCGCTCCACAATTTTTTTCTATGTACTCCCGGTGGGGCGGCTCCTCGCCGGAAGCTAATACCCCTCCCAATACATTCAATTCGGTTTCGGTAAGCGGATATCCTTCTGAACCCTTTGTCAGAAGATCATCCCAGGCTTTTTGGCTAAAATAAAGCCCGAACCACCATTTCCCTTCCTTTAGAAGATTTCGGGTCACTGCACATGCCAGATACTTCCCGGAAGCAGCCTTGCGGGGTTCCCCTCTGGCACGATACATACTCACCATTGTAGCCAGATCCAGCTCGTGAATGTTGGGAGGATATTTAAAATAAAAATCGGATCGTTTTTCCATGGCTCTGGATTTCACGTAGATTACCTGGCGACCCTATAATAACGGGTGACGGGGGTACTGTCAATAAACCTGGATGATTTTGCTCCCCTTTCAGTAAAATACCTGTTGTTTGAGAGGATCCGGTTCGCTCCTTCACAGAAGCAGAGCCCCGATCCATTACTTGCCTTTATCCAAAATGATTTGAACGGCTTGTTCCAGGGTAACAGATTCCGGTTCGACTCCCTTGGGAAGAGAAACATTTTTCTTTCCATATTTCAAATAGGGACCATAACGGCCATCCATTACCCTGATCTGCTCTCCGTTATCAGGATGATTTCCCAAATTTTTTATTTCGGAGCTGCGGGTTGATTTCTTCTTCTGTTTTAATAATTCAACTGCACGATCCAGTTCCACTGATAACACGTCGTCATTTTTCCCGAGCGACTTAAATGCTCCGTCATGAACAACAAAAGGGCCATATCTACCTACACCGGCCCGAATTTCTTTTCCGGTTTCCGGATGTTCCCCGAGCGGTCGGGGCAAGCTTAACAGCTTCACTGCCGTATCCAGATCCACGTTCGAAGGGTTTATTCCTTTTAAAAGTGATACGCGCTTGGGTTTTTTATTGTCTTCCGTCACTTCACCGAGTTGAACATACGGTCCGTATCTGCCGGTTAGAACGAATATCGGTTCACCGGTTTCGGGATGAGTTCCAAGGGATTGAGGGCCTTCCTTCTCAGCTTCCAGTAATTCGTTGAGTTTTTCTACAGTAATATCCCCGGGAGCCAGATCCACCGGGAGAGAAGTAGTAATTTCATTTCCATTTTTTTCACTTTTGATGTAAGGGCCAAACCGTCCCACAAGAACTTCAATCCCATTCAGCCCCTCAATCGGTAAATCAAGCTTCCTGGCTTCCTGTGGATCAATTTTATCTTCCTGGGTATCCACTTTTTCCTTCAGTCCGTTATCTCCCTTGTAATAGTCCGTCAAATACAACATCGGATCAAATTCACCCTGTGCAATTTTATCCAGCCGGGCCTCCATACCGGATGTAAATTCGCTGTCAACCAGATCCGGAAAATGATTTTCAAGAAGACCGGTTACGGCAAATGCAGTAAAGGTCGGAATCAGGGCCTTCCCGTCTGTATTCACATAACCCCGATCCTGGATCGTACTAATGATCGTTGCATAGGTGCTTGGCCGGCCGATTCCCTGTTTTTCAAGTTCCTTCACAAGTGTTGCTTCAGTATATCGGGCAGGGGGTTTGGTCTCATGACCGATGGCTTCGATCTCATGCAAATCCACATCCGCTCCTTCCTTCAGATCCGGGAGGAAAATTTCCTGATTTTCAATCGCCGCTTCCGGATCATCGCTCCCTTCAACATAAGCTCTGAAGAAACCGGGGAACAGAATCTTTTTGCCATGTGCCTTGAAGTCCGCTTCATTTTTATCCGTTGTTGCCGTAATCGTTACGTTGGTAAATTCCAGTTCCGCCTCAGCCATCTGAGTCGCAATTGTACGTTTCCAGATCAGGTCATACAACTTGAACTGTCGTCCGGACAAGCCGGCTTTCTCGGGTAAAACAAACGCTGATCCGGCAGGGCGTATCGCTTCGTGGGCTTCCTGGGCAGCTTTGGATCCACTTGTGTAATTCCGGGCTCTCTCGAACAGGTACTTCTCTCCATACTGTTCCTCTACGGCATTCCTTGCAGCTCCGATCGCCTGTCCTGAAAGGTTTGTCGAATCAGTACGCATATACGTAATGAATCCGTTTTCATACAACTTCTGAGCAACACTCATGGTATCCCGGGCCGACATACCGAATTTACGGTTGGCTTCCTGCTGAAGGGTAGATGTAATAAAGGGGGGAGAGGGATTCCGCTTCTGACGGTTGACATCCACCGAACTCACCTTCCATTTAGCTTTATCAAGCTGTTCACGAAGATCCGAAGCCTTCGACTCATCCAAAAGGACCACACTCTCCGGTTTTTTCAACTTTCCGGTATGCTCATCAAAATCTTTCCCGGATGCCAGCCGCTTTCCATCAAGATGGGTAAGATTTGACGGGAACTTCACCTTCTCACCGGATTCAGACAGAAGGGCTTTTAAATCATAGTACGTACCGCTTTTGAACCGCATCCTTTCGCGTTCGCGTTGAACCAGAAAGGCGACGGCAACAGATTGTACCCGGCCGGCAGAAAGTCCGGGCGATATTTTTTTCCACAAAAGAGGGGAAATCGTGTATCCCGCCAGACGATCAATAATACGGCGAGTCTCCTGGGCCTGGACCAAATTCATATCCAGCTCCCGGTAGCTCTCCATTGCTTTTTGGATGGCGTCTTCGGTGATCTCCCGGAAGACCATTCTTTTTACCGGTATATTCGGTTTCAAAACTTCAACCAGGTGCCACGATATGGCTTCTCCTTCCCGGTCTTCGTCCGTGGCAAGAATCAACTCATCGGAATCTTTCAAAAGTTCTTTCAGTTTTTTTACCACTTTCTTCTTGCTGCCGGGGATCACATATAACGGTTCAAAATTTTGATCCACATTGATGCCCAGATTGGCCCATGACTCCTTCTTGTATTTAGCAGGAATCTCTTTGGCGGAAGATGGCAAATCCCGTATATGTCCCATTGAAGAATCGACCTGATACCCTTTAGGCAGATACTTTTTTATAGTTTTGGTTTTAGTAGGTGACTCAACGATGACTAAAGATTTCATATAAAAGGAGAATCCTGGATCTATAAATTTTCAATTAATTCTTTCAGTTCTTCCGCATGAGCACTTGTATCTACTTTTTCAATCAAATCAAGAACTGTACCGTCTTTATCTATTACAAACGCGGAACGGGATGGAGCGTCAAATGTTTTACCGAACATCTTCTTTTCCACAATTGAATCGGTAGCCCCGGCAAATTTAAATTCGGGATCGGATGCAAGGATGTAACGGATTCCCATCTTTTCGGCATAGTTTTTATGCGATCTGCATCCGTCTTTACTTATGGCAATCAGCCGATACCCTTTCTTGTCAAACCAATCGGCATGTTCTGCGAGACTCTGGTTTTGCCGGTCACATCCGGAAGTATTGTTACGCATATAAACCGAAACGACAGCCGGCCGGTCTAATAGATCGGAAAATTGAACTTCTTCCATTTCCCCATCCTTCACGATCTCTAATGAAAAATCGGTGTCAATTTTTGCGCCCTTGTCAATCATGATGTTTGAAACTATATGCAATGAACATTCCCTGACAGAAAGTATCAATAACCTTAAAGAACCTTCATTTTGTTCTCTTCATTCCTGCCGATTGAAGTCATAAACATAATACGCATACGAAGCCTATCCGGGCAAGTCCTGCTTTGCCTAAGTCCGACAGACTCCTAACCTCTGTTGATTACCAGATATTTAGCTACAGCGGCTAAAACGATAGAGTGATGAATGGTCCCCCGACGGACCCATTCCCAAAATTCCTCCAGCGGTATCACGTGAACTGCAATATCCTCAAACTGGCCCGTCTCAGGTTCAGCTTCAGGCAAACAATTTTTTGCCAGATAAAGATGAGTGAAATTCGTCATGATCGCCGGATTGGAGCTGGCTTTTCCCATGAAGTCCCACTCTACTGAAGAATAGCCCGTTTCTTCCAACAGTTCCCGTTTTGCCGCTTCCAGCGGTTGTTCACCCGGATCCACCATTCCTCCGGGTATTTCAAGAGTTACCTCATTCACCCCGTGCCGGTATTGTTCTACAAGTATGATCTTGTTTTCAGGTGTAATGGGAAGCACATTAATCCATTCCGGGGCGTCCAATACATAAAATACTCCGGCATCTTTATCCGTTCCGGGCGAAACGGTTTTTCGAACCAAGTCAAAGATCGGAGTTTCATAGACTTTGTTATCTTTGAGAGTGTGCCACTTTTTTTTACTGGGTCGAAATTCATTCATGAATCAACATTTTTATGGACCGGCAATTGGAATTTACTAAAGATGATTTCTCAAGCGAGAAGGAGATCCGTCAGGCTATTAAAAAAACATGCGACCTGATGGAATCGATCTATGCTAACGGGGAATATCCGAAATTAATGGTAAAACGTTCTTGGTCGAAGCACAACCCTGTTATTACCGGCGAAATAGCTATGCCCGGGGCCTATCGATGGTACCTGAGCCGTGAGTTAAAAAAACTTGCAGAAAAGGGTGCTGAAATAAAAGTATTTCCTTCACGCCAAAAAGTTAAACTGAATGACCCGACTCTTTTTGACAACGTTGATGAAAGTGACTGGGATATAACCCAAAAGAAATTGTTTCTGTTTAGTCCGGAACGAATCGATATTTCTTTGAACCGGCTTTTTCATTATACGGGAACCGAACCCGAACATTTTCAACGTTATATTCTTTTTACCAATTATGACATGCACGTTGAAATATTCAAAAAGCTCTTTCCCGATTGCATACAACCGGAAGAGGGTGTGCAGATGCCTGCCTATCACCATAAGCTTCCGGACAATAAGGGATTTACCCTCATCAATATCGGTGTAGGCCCCTCGAATGCAAAAACCATCACGGACCATGTAGCGGTATTGCGTCCGGATGCTATCGTTATGGTCGGTCATTGTGGCGGGCTGCGCAATCACCAGGAAATCGGGGATTTTGTACTCGCCACCGGATTCATGCGGGCCGATCATGTATTGGACAAGATCCTTCCTCTCAGTATTCCAATCACCCCCAATCACCTGTTGAATGTATACCTTAAAGATATACTTGATAGATAC
Source organism: Balneolaceae bacterium (assembly GCA_040877875.1). Taxonomy (GTDB): domain Bacteria; phylum Bacteroidota; class Rhodothermia; order Balneolales; family Balneolaceae; genus JBBDNC01. Next base: position 8,803 of record JBBDNC010000219.1, read on the forward strand.
GAACGAAATTACCGGCTTGGCACGGTTTATACGACTGCTAATCGGAACTGGGAATTTGCCAAACGTCAGACTGTGGATGAGATTCACATGAGCCGGAGTATCGCAATCGATATGGAATCGGCAACTGTAGCTACAAACGGATACAGGTACCGGATCCCCTTTGCCACCCTGCTCTGCGTCAGCGACAAGCCCCTTCACGGCAAGCCAAAGCTGAGCGAATATGCCCGAAAGTTTTATAAAAATTCCAAGGAATTACATCTCAATATGGTTCTTGAAGCACTCGAAATGAGCAAGAAAAACTATCCTGAGGGGCTTCCCAACGCCAGCATTCGATCTATCAACGAACCCCTGATGGGTGGACTGGAATAACGGTGTATCAGTGTATCAGT
>JBBDNC010000220.1:0-9135 GCA_040877875.1 Balneolaceae bacterium
TATTAGAAAAAATCAATTTAAAACATTGCCGTTTGTTTAATAACTTGGGCTTCATGTGGAGTCGGAACCCAGGGTTTAAATTTTTGAATTGAATTTTCCGGCCGGCTGACTCATTCATCTCATGGATTTTTGTGAATTAAAAGACTGCGGGTGAGTACCGCTAATTTCAGATAATTCTCAGGGATCGTTTTTTTATTTTTATTCTGGATTTAAAGGGCCGAAAAGGATGGGGGTAAATACCTTTTTGGAACGATCCGTTGATAAATGTGACACAGCACGAGGTACAGCCGTTTCAGGGTATATTATTTATATGAATAAATGTAAATCTTTGTTTATAGTATACGAATTCCATGCATAAAGGTCATTCCTCATATTTCGACATCCACCTTATTTTGTGTGTGGGGCTTGTGCTCTCAGGGCTCCTCATTTCCTGTACGGCTGAAACCGGTGAAACCGATCCCGAATCGGATGTATACCGACAGGCCGTATCTGATTTTTATTTGAGCCTGGGAGCCAGCCAAACGGATGAAGCCCTGTTTGCCTATAACAAGATGAACGATGTGGCTGCCCAATACCCGGATGAGCCGGCTGCCTGGGCAAACCTCGGAGTTTTTGCCATGCGGCAGGGTAATTTTGAACTTGCCAGGGAACAGTTCACAAAAGCGAGGGAACTGGAGCCGGATAATGCAGATATCCTGTTTTTGTCAGGCTTGCTCGAAAGCCGGATGGGCAATATCGAACGGGCCATTCAGTATCTCGAACAGGGAGCTGAATTGGATCCGGAGAACCTTAGAATACGCTATTCGCTGGCATCCGAACTTGAACGGGAGGATGACACGGGAAATGCAGATCAGATCATAGCGCAGCTTCAGTCTATGCATGAAACAGATCCGGATAATCTTGTTATCCTCTACGAATTGATCCGTGTAACGGCCAAGCAGGAGAATCGTGAACTTGTCGAAACCTATGTTCAAGAGCTTTCTGAATTTTCCGGACAGTGGCCTTCTCGAATCCGGGAACAATTTGACGGGGTTCGGGAGCTGATAAATGAAGGCTCATACGATCAACTGTCTGTTGAACTCGCCTTTCTTCGCAATGGGCTTGATGAACTACCTTCATTCAGGGAGCACCTGAACCAGGTTCGGCTTGCCCCGAATGAAATCGGCTTTTTAATTCCCCGGTTTTTACGTCTTCCGCAACCTGAAATGGAAGCGGCTGAACCGGATTCCGGTATGAGTTTTAACCATGAATCCCTTCCCGGTGTACCTCCGGAGGCTTTTTACCTGAAGTCCGTTACTTTGCTTGAAGACCTTCCGCCTATTTCTATCTATGGAAGCGGTAGACAAATCCATATCGATGAAGAGGTGGCTCTTGATTTCCCCGGCAGCTTTACTTCGGAAACTTTGCCGGCCCGTTCCGTCGAGGAAGTCGACTATAATGATGATTTCAGAAATGATTTGGCAATGGCGGGAAGGGAAGGTTTTAAATTATACAGGCAAAATGAGGATTTTACATTCACAGAGGTCACAGGGGATCTAAGTTTACCTTTTTCTATCATCGGCAGGTCCTACAATGGAGTCTGGACGGCCGATCTGGATACGGACGGTGACCTCGATCTGATACTTTCTCCGACTCGTATGGATCAGGGTCCGGTCACTCTTCGGAATAACGGGGACGGAACCTTTTCCCCGATCGACCTATTTGGGGAAATAGGGGGAATTGTTGAATTCATGTGGGCGGATCTTGATGCGGAAGGAACCCCTGATGCCGTCTTTCTGGATCAAAACGGGAATCTTCATGTCTATATGAATCAAAGATCCGACGGATGGGTGAAAAGAGAGGATCTGCCTGTCATGACAGGCCTCAGTGCCTTTACCATTACCGATCTCAATGCGGACAGCTATTTTAATTTGGTAGTACTGACCAATGATTTCAACATCCTTCGGCTGGATTATGAACCGTCAAGCGGAGGATGGACCTCTCAATCCGTTGTCCGGAGTGAAGCGTCTGGGGAACTGCTTGAACCGGCAACATCCCGTCTTTTTTCTCATGATTTTGACAACAACGGCCGGCTCGATCTGATGGTTTCCTCGGAAACCGGAAGCCGGATCTGGCTGGGAGATAACCGGGACCGGTATATACGACTGGAACAGCCTTTACCCGGCAAAGTCTATTCCGTGTTTGACCTGAATGGGAACGAACGGCTGGACCTGCTGGGAATCTCTGCCGATGAAGGTCCCTTCAGACTGATCAACACCGGTACCAAGGATTACGGTGCACGATCGATCCGGGCAAGGGCTTCGGGCACCGAGGGAGACCGGAGAATCAACTCGTTTGGGATCGGCGGACAAATGGAAGTCCGTTCCGGACTTCTGTATCAGAAGCAACTGATCTCATCACCGATTGTTCATTTTGGCCTGGGTAATTATGAAGAGGCTGAAATGCTTCGAATTATCTGGCCGAACGGCTCGGTTCAGGCTGAATTTGCAGAACTGGGGATGGGATCCACCATCTTTAACGAGCAAATTTTGAAGGGGTCGTGTCCCTGGTTGTTCGCCCATGACGGCAAGGAAATGCAGTTTGTGACGGATATTCTCTGGCGTTCCCCCCTTGGCCTTCGTATTAATGCCCGGCAGACGGCCGGGGTGGCACAAACACTGGACCGGGTGAAGATTCCGGGTCGCAAAATCCGGGCTACAAACGGTGTGTACGACCTCCGTGTTACAGCGGAGCTTTGGGAAACCCACTTTTTCGATTCGGTTTCTCTTGTTGCAGTGGATCATCCTGTTGGAACTGAAATTTTTATCGACGAACGTTTTGATGTCCCCTCCCCGGACTTGAGCAGCCGGGCGATGACCCGTCCCCGTCCGTTCGCCAGGGTGTGGGATGACCAGGGCAGGGACGTAACAGCCACCGTCAGGGAGGTGGATCAGAATTATCTGAAAGCTTTTGAAAAAACAAAATACCAGGGGCTGGTTGAGGAACATTTTATTGAAGTGGATCTCGGAGACGAACCTCCCGTCGATGAACCAATGTGGCTGGTAGCCTCGGGTTGGCTGCGCCCGACCGATAGTTCGATTAACCTGGCATTGAGCCAGGGGGAAATCAGGAGTCCTGAAGGTTTGAGGATTGAAGTGTCGGACGGAGAGGGTGGCTGGATTGAATTGCATTCCGATTACGGGATTCCGGCCGGAAAACTGAAAACTATTTTGGTTGATTTGGAAGGGGTATTCCCCGATTCTAACGATCGGCGGATTCGCATGCATACGACCTCAGAAATTTACTGGGATGCCTTGCAATGGGCCCGGGGCGTATCCGGCGATCAAATTGTGGAACAAGAGCTTCCGGCAGAAACGATGGAACTGCGCTACAGGGGATATTCCGAATGGTACAGGGAAGACGAAGTATCCCCAAAACTGGCCGATTATAACACGATTTCAGGTACAACACCTCGCTGGCGGGATTTGATCGGGTACCACACCCGTTTTGGAGATGTATCGGAACTTTTGGAAAATATGGATGACCGGTATGTGATTATGAATGCCGGGGATGAGCTGGTTCTTCGGTTTTCCGAAATTGAAGGCCCGCAAGAAGGCCAAATTCGTAGCTATGTGTTTGTATCCGATGGATGGGAGAAAGACGGCGATTATAATACGGAAGCCTCTAAAACCGTTCTCCCGTTACCCTATCATGGACAAAAAGAATATGAATATTCATCAAACCAGACGTTATATGATGACCCGGTGTATCAGAAGTACAAGGAGGACTGGCGGCGATTTCATACCCGCCTTATCACTCCATATTCATTTCAGTATGCATTAAAGTTTAACGATTGAAAATGAACAGGCAGGATACAAGAGGTTGTCGGGAAAAGTAGAGGCCCGGCAGATACACCGAAAAATCCAAACCCCGATTTTTAGATGCATTAATGTTTGACAGATGGTATTTTAAAAAAAGCAGGATGATGTTGTGACGCAGGATGCAAACGGTTGAAAGGGTTCGATAGTAATGATGTGAAAAATATTTACTCAAAATTATCAGATTTCACCGATTTATAACTGAAGTCTGATAGCTATATCTTGACATGAACAAGGAATTAACCGTTAAAATATCACTGGCAATCCTTCTTATCGCCCTGCTGGCGGTTCCGATGGGAATGAATAAGCTGGATGAATTAAGTTCATTAGCTGAGGGAGAGGACCACGATGTAATTCTTGACCGATATGGATTTTACCTGGAAGAGGTATCCCGTGAAATCGGTGTCGATTTTACACATCAGAGGCCGCAACTGGACACGCAACTCGATCACATTCTTCCGCAAATTGCCTCCATGGGCGCTTCTGTATCGGTGTCGGATTTTAACGGGGATGGTCATCCGGACTTTTATCTCACCAACAGCAGATATGGCACCTTGAATGCACTCTATATGAACAAGGGAGATGGAACCTTCCGGGATGTCGCACAGGAGATGAACGTCGCGGATATTAACCGGGAGGGAAACGGAGTTTCGATGGGAGCGGTCTGGGGGGATTACAACAACAACGGGTATGAGGATCTGTTTGTCTATAAATGGGGCAAACCTGAATTGTTCAGAAACGATGAAGGGAACGGTTTTACACGGGTAACGGAAGAAGCGGGCCTGCCTGAATGGGTGAATTCGAACACTGCAATCTGGCTGGACTATAACGGGGATGGTTTTCTCGACCTTTTTATAGGCGGTTACTATCATGAAGATGTGGATCTGTGGAATCTGACTACAACCAGAATCATGCCGGACAGTTATGAATATGCAACCAACGGGGGAAGAAACTACCTGTTTGAGAACCAGGGGGATGGCACGTTCAGGGATGTGACAGATGAAACGGGCCTGGACACTCGAAAATGGACCCTTGCTGCCGGCGCGGCGGACCTTAATGATTCCGGCTATCCGGATCTTGTTGTGGCGAATGACTATGGGGTGGATGAATTATTTATCAATCAGCGGGGTGAAAAATTCATAAGCTCCGGCGAAGGCGCCGGGATGGGGTTTGTCCCCAAAAGCGGAATGAGTGTAGCGTTCGGGGATATCCTGAATCAAGGCCGTTTTGCCGTTTACATCACCAATATTTCAGAAGCGGGTGTACTCATGCAAGGAAACAATTTATGGGTCCCCCGGTCAACCGGCGAGCAGCCTGCTTACCGAAATCTTGCCGGGAATATGGGAGTCGAACTCGGAGAGTGGGGGTACAGCGGTCAATTTATGGATTTGAATAATGACGGGAATCTGGATCTGTATGTAGCCAACGGGTATGTGTCTGCCGAAAAGGGAACCGATTACTGGTATGACTACGCCAAAGTGGTGGGAGGAAATCGAAATATCATTATGGATGCGAATAATTGGCCTGCGATGAATAACCGTACCTTTTCCGGCTATCAGCAAAATAAAATATGGCTGAATGACGGGGCCGGGCGTTTCCGGGAGGTCTCTTCGGCAGTCGGCGGAGCCCTCGATCTGGACAGCCGGTCTGTCGCCCATGTGGATTTAGAGAACCGCGGAGTTCTTGATCTGATCATCGCCAATCAAAACGGGCCGGTTCGAATCTATCGGAATAACGTCCATCCCGATCATCAATGGATCCGTTTCAAACTTGAGGGGACTCAAAGCAATTACAGTGCAATCGGTGCAATCGTAGAGTTGTTTTGGGATAACAAGCAGCAAAAAAGAGTCGTTACGGGCGGGGATGCATTCAGTTCTCAAAGCCAGCGTCCCGTTCACTTCGGATTGGGCCGGCAACCATCGGTTGATAAAGTAGAAATCCGGTGGCCATCCGGCCATAAGCAGATGATCGAAGCACCGTCTCCGAACCGGGTTCATATTGTGAAAGAACCCGCATTGCAATGAAGAAAATCTTCGCTTTGGTCCCGAATGGGATTAAACAGTTCAGCCTGCCCAGGGGATTTGTCGGCCCGATGTTGATCACGGCGGTAGTCATTGCCGCTCATGTCTCTTTTGGAATCCTGGATGGATGGGATAAGTTCCTGACGGCTATTGCAGCAGCCATGATGACCGAATCCGTTCTTCATAAGCTTATTACAGGAGAATGGCGGAATCTTTCAAGCGCATATATCTCCGGAAACAGTGCCGGGATCCTCGTCCGCTCGCCAATGTTGTGGCCTTTTGCGCTCTGTGCAATGATTTCGATCGTATCGAAATATGTACTGCGCTTCAAGGGTCGACATTTATGGAACCCGACGAATTTTGGAATTGTAGCGATCATATTGTTTGCTTCCGACTATGCCGCCGTATTGAGTATCCAGTGGGGGAGTAATATGTGGGCAATGGCTGTGATCTGGATGATCGGATTTATTGTTTTATGGCAGGTCAAACTTTTTCACGTCAGTGCGGTTTACGTCATCTTTTTCTTTTTCTTTGCCTGGGTTAGAAGTCTGCTGACCGGAGGTCTGTTTATGGCCGAGATTGCTCCGATTACAGGGCCCATGTACCAATTGTTTGTCTTGTTTATGATTACAGACCCCAAGACAACGGTTTCAACCAAATGGGGGCGTTGCCTGGTTGCATTTTTGATCGCTTTCGTCGAGTTGTTTTTCCGGCTGAATGAAGCGGTCTATGCTCCGTTTTATGCTCTCTTTATTGTTGGGCCCCTTGCAATGATTGTAGAAATATTGCTTGAAGAAAGGGAGAAAAAGAAGATCGAACGCTCAGAAACAGACACTTCCCTCACTTAAATATCGGGTTAGATTAATTTAATAATCAACGGCTTTTCTATTCTCGGCTGTCCAATTGAGGCAGTGGTGATTGCAAACCCTTATAAATTCGTTCTTATTAAAAAATTCTTAAGAAACGTAATGAGCATGAATTTATTTTGCTTTGTTTAAAAAAATAATTTATTTGCAGGCTGTATTCACGACTTTTACAACTTCAATCGAAGTTGTAAATACAAAATTCTGTTTGAATCTCCTGTCAAATTTGAGATTCAATCGGAAATGAGGTTCAAATATTAATTTTAACTACTTATAAATAGTTATGGAAAAACAACTACAAAGCAGTAATGGCTTATTACCTGCTGTAACAAAGAGTCCATCACGACTCTCTCGTCTTTTCCGGATCCAATGGATTTGGAGTGGCTTCATGTTACTGGCAGGGTTGATGCTTATCGCAAGTGCAAACGATGTCGCAGCTCAGGATATCGAGATATCCGGAACCGTTGTTTCGACAGATGGAGAAGCGCTTCCGGGGGTGAATGTGATTATTCTGGGGACTTCCAGTGGTACAACGACGAACCTGGATGGTGAATATTCATTGAGAGCTCCATCGAATGGATCCCTGATATTTTCCTACATCGGGTTTGAGCGTCTCGAAGTAGCGATTGAGGGGCGATCTACGATTGATGTTACACTGGAAGAGAGTGTTTCCGAATTAGGCGAAGTGCTTGTAACGGGGTATTCCTCTCAGCGTCAGGCAGATATTACAGGTGCTGTTTCGAGTGTGAATATAGAAGATATGAATAAAATGGTTGGTGTTAGTGTCCTGGATAAGCTGCAAGGACATGTCCCCGGGGTTACTATCACAGGAACAGGCTCGCCAGGTGGACGCAGCACCGTACGGATCCGCGGGGTCAGTTCGTTTCAAAATAATGACCCGCTTTATATCATAGATGGAGTGCCGGTACAGGATGCATACAATAACTGGTTGAATCCGAATGATATCGAGTCGATGCAGGTGCTCAAAGATGCTTCTGCAGCTTCCATTTATGGTGCCCGTGCAAATAATGGAGTGATTATCATTACAACCAAACGGGGGACTCCCGGAGCTCCTCAGATTTCTCTGGATATGTCAACCGGAGTCGCAACACCGGTCAAAGGATATGATGATTTCCTAATCCTTGATCCGATGGACTACCATGAAGTGATCCGGCGCAGTCATGTCAATGCGGGTTTGTCGGTTCCTACCAATATATACGGAGACCCGAATAATCCGTCTATTCCGAATTATATTTGGCCGAATGACGGACAAAACCAGACCATGCAGGTGGATGAAAGTACCTATTCATTTTCTGACAACCTGATCATGCCGGCTAATCCGGAGGGTACCAACTGGTGGGATGAAATGTTCAGCCCTGCTCTGGTTCAGGATTACAACATCGGTATATCCGGTGGGGCAGATAATCACCGCTACAACGTCTCGTTTAATTATCTGGACCAGGACGGAACCGCTATTCATAACTGGTACAGGCGAGGTTCGGTTCGTGTGAATACGGAATTTAACAGCGGGATCTTTACGGTCGGAGAGAACATTTCACTTTCACTGACTGAGACCGTTGGTGGTTTGCGTGATATCGGAGGTTATGCCGAAGGCACGATCGTTGGCAAGAATATATTGATGCAGCCTATCATACCTGTCTACGATATCAATGGATATTTTGCCGGCGGGAAAGCCAATACACTTGGGAACCAGGATAACCCGGTAGCAGTTGCCTATAAGAACAAAGACGATGTAACTGCAAACCGTCGTGTTGTGGGAAGTGTATTTGGAATTGCCGATCTGATGGATCAGCTTGCATTCAGAAGTACTTTCGGGTTTGACCTCGGACAAAATTCATTCAAGGGATTTTCCTTCCCGACACCGGAAAACTCGGAACCGACCCTGACACAGGGGGTCAACGAGAACTATGGTGAATCGATTAACTGGACCTGGAGTAATACCTTGAATTATGTGGATACCTTTGCCGAACGTCATAACATTGATGTGTTAGTGGGCACGGAAGCCACCAGGAATTCCAATGTCGGCATGGGCGCAAGTATGCGCGGATATATCACGACGTCGACAGATGCCTGGTATATTCAGGATGCCCTGGGAGATCCTGGAACCAAGAACGTCAGCAGTAATGGCGGTTTCAGCTCACTCTATTCCTTTTTTGGCAAAGTGGACTATAATTATGCCAGCAAGTACTATGTGAGTGCCACAATTCGCAGGGACGGTTCGTCCAGGCTGGGATCCGGAAATAAATGGGGAACTTTCCCGGCTTTCAGCCTTGGCTGGAGGCTCTCTGAAGAAGCTTTTCTTCGGGGAAGCGAGGTACTGAGTGATCTTCGAATCCGGGGTGGATACGGGGTTACCGGTAACCAGCAGATTCC
>JBBDNC010000221.1:0-1690 GCA_040877875.1 Balneolaceae bacterium
GTTATTGATATCACATCCCTATTTACTACTGATATTCCCGCTTTGGGACTTCCGCAGGGATATCGAACACAGTATCAGGTTCGGCGGGTTGATGGATCCAGAACATTTATCGAACACATCCGCAGTTTTCCGGAGAATATCGAGGCGAGACATTTGATTACCTATGAAGCGCAAAACCCTCCATCCAATTCAGATGCAAATACGATCTCTTTGGAGCTGAACCACAGTATGATCTTAATGCCTAAAACCCCGATGCAGTCGCGAAAACCGGATGCTCGTGTGGGTTTTATAACAGTCAATCAGATTGATTACGGCACTGAAGAACATCAGGCAAAACCTGTCCGGCACGTTACACGCTGGGAATTGGTACCTAAAGATCCCGAAGCGTATTTACGCGGTGAACTGGTTGAACCCGTGAATCCGATTATTTTTCATATCGACCGGGGTACACCGATAGAGTGGAGAGAGTGGTTGATTAAAGGTGTGAATGACTGGCAGGTAGCTTTTGAAGCTGCCGGGTTTAAGAACGCCATCTATGGTAAAATGGCTCCAACACCGGAAGAAGATCCCGATTTCAGCCTTGAAGATGTTCGATATCCAAGTATTCGATATCTTGCTTCTCCAGTTCAAAATGCATTCGGTCCACATGTGAACGATCCACGATCCGGTCAGATCATGACTTCAGCCATAGGTTGGTATCACAATGTGATGAGATTACTGAGAAACTGGTATTTCATTCAGACATCACCTTCTAACCCGGAAGCACAAGCAACTCAGTTTGATGATGACGTGATGGGTGAATTAATTCGATTTGTGTCTGCTCATGAAGTGGGTCATACATTGGGTTTTCCTCACAACTTCGGTTCCAGTTATGCAGTACCGGTCGATTCGCTGCGGTCTCCAACTTACACCGATAACCACGGAACGGCACCATCTATCATGGATTATGCCAGATTCAATTACGTTGCACAGCCCGGCGACGGCGTTACCAACTTTTTCCCAAGAGTCGGTGAGTATGATAAGTGGGTGACAAAATGGGGTTACACATGGTTCGGGGATATGCCGATTGAAGAGCAACAGGAAATTCTTCACGAGTGGACTACAGAACGAGCTGCTGATCCCAGGTATTTCTATGGAAGCCAGACAGCCAACCCGATCGATCCACGATCAAATCGTGAGGATCTTGGTGATGATGCGATGAAAGCCAGTACTTACGGGATCCAAAACCTGGAAGTCATTACTGAAAATCTGATTGACTGGATTGAAAAAGATGGTGAGGAGTTCGCAGAACTCTCAGAACTATATGGACAGGTTTTGGTTCAGTGGAGCCGTTATATGGGCCATGTCACACCCTACGTTGGTGGTGTCTATGAAACAGATAAAACATTTGATCAGGAAGGAGCGGTTTATGAACCTGTTGAAGCATATCGCCAAAAAGAAGCGATGGAATTTCTTGCAGAATATGCATTCAGCGATCCAACCTGGGCAAATAACAGTGAGATTATCAGTCGAATCAATCAGGCCGAATTTGTTGATGACTACAGACAGCGTCAGGTTACAGTATTAAACAGCCTTCTGGATCCATCCAGAATAGCACGTTTGATTGAGTATCAAAACAGGGCTGAAGACACCTACTCACCGTTTGAGTTTCTGGATGATCTGAGAGGAATCATATTCAATAATCTTGGCA